>DATDFQ010000060.1 GCA_036522515.1 Bacteroidota bacterium | reverse complement strand
AAACAGAACTCCGTATCAAGCGGGCACCCGTGGCCGTGGATTTTGAAAAGCTGTTCCTGCAGAGGGATTCGACGGAGGATATCATCCTTCAGGCAGAAGACCAGATATTCATCCCGTCTCGACAGAAAACCGTCTATGTCTTCGGGCAGGTTGTCATCCCCGGCCACATCGTTTACGTACGCGGCAGGGATCCGAAGTATTACATCGAAAAGGCCGGTGGATATACCAGCCGGGCGAACTCGGGAAGCTTGAAGGTCATCAAGGCCAAGACGAAGCAATGGCTCGAACCGGGTTCGACGACCATTGAAGAAGGAGACTATCTATGGGTTCCTCAGGAGCCCGACAGACCTTTTTCGTATTACATGACGATCGCAAGCCAGTCGGCTGCTGTCCTGAGCGTAATAATCGGAATTGCGTTCATTGTCCAGCAGTCGAACAAGTAGGGATGAGCTGAATGGAAGACTATCGGGCAGAAATAGAAAAGAAGACTGCTGAATATACCCCGATCCCGGGAAGCAACGAAACGGCCAAGCCCCTGGGAGAGTCAATCCTCGATTTCGTTTCCGTCCTCGTGCGGTGGAGAAAATTCATCGCCGTCTTTGTGTTCGGGACCACGGTTCTCGTAACCATCGTCGCGCTCCTGCTTCCGAAATGGTATAAGGCAACCGCGTCGGTATTCCCCGCCGAGCAGACGGACCTCTTCTCCGGGCTTCAAGGGGTCTCGTCTCTGGTGAAGTCGTTCAGTCCGGTGGGAAGACTCTCCTCCCTCACCGGACCAACCGAGGCGGAGCGGTACACGGCCATATTGAAAAGCGAGAACGCTCTGACGCGAGTGATCGACAAATTTGATCTGACGAAGGTATACGACATCACGAACTACCCTCATGAGAAGACGATGAAGGAGCTCCTGTCCAACGTCGATCTTGTGATCGCGGACGAGGGGAACCTTGAGGTCTCCGTCTACGACATGGACCCCGCTCGGTCCGCGGCGATGGCGAACTATTTCGTGGATATCCTGAACGATATTAACGCTCAGCTCCATGTCCAGAACGCGAAAGGGAACAGGGAGTTTGTCGAGCAGAGATTCGATCAAAACCAGGCTGACTTGCGGAAGGCGGAGGACGCTTTGAAGACGTTCCAGCTCGAACACGGCGTCATCGCGATGCCGGAACAGACGGAAGCGTCCGTGAAAGCGGGAGCTGAACTGTATGCGTTGTTGGCGATGAAAGAAATCGAATTGGCGGGAATGAAGCGGAGTCTCTCGGACGCTCACCCCAGCATCGCCCAGAAGCAGATTGAGATTGATGCGATCAAGAGCAAGCTCAAGGAATTGAGCGTCGGATCGGGGGGGGCTCCCGACGAGATGAAAATCCTCGTGCCGTTCCGGCAGACACCCGAACTTGCATCAGGGTATGTCCGGCTTTATCGCGAGGTGGAAATCCAGAACAAGATTTTGCAGTTCCTCACCCCTCTGTACGAACAGTCTAAAGTTGAGGAAAAGAGGAGCACCCCCTCGGTGGTTGTGCTGGATCGCGCGACAGTCCCGGAGCGTAAGTCGAAGCCGAAAGTCTCTCTGTACGCCCTGCTTGCCTTCGTCATTTCCACGATGATTTCTCTCGCCATCATCTTCACCGCTGAGGGGGTCGAACGACTACGGCGAGCCTACCCCGAGCGATTCAACACGCTTCTGGAGACCGCCTGGTCGGACAAGTTCGGGCTGTTCTGGAAACGCGGGAACAGATCGCGATGAGCGCGGCGTGGCGCTCTTAGAAGCTGAAGCTCGTGACATTCCCCCGATCCAGCAATGGACATATCGCCCTCAATAGCGTTCTGAATTTCGGCGGGCTCCTTGTCCCCCTCGTCGTCGGAGTGGTCTCCATCCCGTACGTAGTGAAGGGGCTGGGCGTCGATAGCTTCGGGATCCTCTCCCTCTGCTGGATGCTCCTCGGCTACTTTACCCTGTTTGATCTCGGCCTTGGGCGGGCAACCACCAAATTCATCGCCCGGGAACTGCAGAACGGATCGACCGACAGGGTTCGGGGTCTGTTCTGGACCTCCTTCTGGATGAACTTGATCCTCGGTCTCGTTGGATCGGTCATCATCGCAGGGTTGGCGCCCGTGCTTTCGCACAGCGTGTTTCGAATCCCGCAGAACCTTGTGGAGGTAGCCGGAGACTCGTTCCTTCTTCTGGCTTTTTCCTGCCCGGCGATACTTATCACTACGGCATTTCGAGGAGCGTTGGAGGCAGCCCAGCGCTTCGAGTATGTAAATGCGGTGGCAGTCGTCTCAAGCTCCTTGACATTTCTGCTTCCCGTCGCCGGTTTGCTGATGGGGTTCGGAGTGCGCGGGATTGTCATCCTTCTGATGATTTCCAAGATTTGCAGCGGCATGGCCTACCTGCTCCTTTGCTTCAAGGTGTTTCCGGTTCTCAAGAAGGGAGTTTCGCCGGACCTGGAGGATATTCGCCGGATGCTCCCGTATGGCGGATGGATCAGCGTGAGCAATCTTGTGCAACCTGTCCTGGCCTATCTCGATCGTTTTCTGATCGGTGCCACGATTTCCATCGCCGCAGTCTCCTATTACTCGGCTCCCTTCGAAATGGTCACGAGGATATCAATCCTTCCTGCCAGCCTGGCGATGACGCTCTTCCCCTCTTTTAGCGGCGTCGATTCCGGCGCGAGCGAAGAGATTGCGAATCTTTATTCGCGGTCGGTAAAATTTCTTCTCATTCTGCTTGCTCCCCTGGTCGTACTCCTGATCGTCTTTGCCCGCGAGATTCTTCGACTTTGGCTGGGCGTTGAATTCGCCGAGATCAGCGTTGTTGTGATGCAGGTCCTCGCTGCGGGCGTCTTCTTAAATTCCCTGGCTCAAATCCCCACCGTTCTGATTCTGGGATTGGGGCGCCCGGATATACCGGCGAAGTTCCATCTCCTCGAGTTGCTCCTGTATGTGCCGCTGGTTTGGATCCTGGTCAGAAATTTCGGAATCGCCGGCGGTGCCGTCGCATGGAGCATCCGCGTTGCGATCGACACCCTTCTCCTGTTTGTCGCCTCCGGCAAATTCGTGAGTGTCAGATCCTTTCTCGGGCACGGCCTTAAGCGGGGCATTTCGGTGGTGGTGATCCTCGTCAGCGCGATGCTCCTCTCTCTCGTTCTCCCTGTGGGCCTGGCCGTGAAGCTTCCCACGGTTGCGGCGATCGTGGTGGCATTTGGCATCGTATCCTGGCGGTTTGTTCTGGATCCTGCCGAGAGAGACCTGGTTACCTCCACGGCCCGTTCCCTGGCAGCCCGGGCCGGAGGGGCGAGCTCGTGACTGAGGCCGGATTCAGGCGTGGGCATGGATCGGATCGCAACGAGGTCGCCGGGCCCGAAATACCCCCACCCTCGCATACCTGACGCGTCGGGCATGCCTGATCAGAAAATAAAGCTCCTGCTCGTCGAGCCGGTCAGCGATCTGGGAGGTGTGTCGCAGTTTCTGCTTTCTCTTATTCGCGGGTTGCCGCGTGAACGATTCGATATTCACCTTGCCGCGTCCGGGCCGGGACCTTTATTTCAGATTCTGACCCGGGAGGGTGTCTCTGTCCACCCCTCGAGAATCGATTATTCAATCCTGACGTTTCTTTCGGCATTGCGATCCTTCAGAACATATCTCAAGCGGGAATCTTTCGATCTGATTCACGCGCACACTCTCAAGGCGGCGTTTCTCTCTGTCCTGGCGAATAAGAATCTCCCCGCGAGAGTAATCTATACGGGTCACGGTCTGAGGTTCACCCAGAAGCGGGGAAGTCCCTCGAAAGCCATGTTCTTCATTCTTGAGCGGTTGATATGTGGTTCATCCGATTTTGTCACGGTGCTCAGCAAGACCGAGTACGAAGCCGGGCTTTCCAAGGGACTGCTGCATCCCCCGAAGGCAAGAACCATCCCAATGTCGATCGATACGCAACGATTTGCAGCCGTTTCCCCCGCCGAATTACGGCTTCCGAAAAAACAATACGATTTGCCGGAAGATGCTTTCGTTGTGGGAATGGTCGGAAGGCTCTCTTCCCAGAAGGATCCCGAGACGTTCGTGAGGGTGGCGGCAATAGTGAGCGCTCGATTGAACCAGGCTCGGTTCTTGTGGGTGGGCGACGGCGACCTGCGAACAAAAATTGTCCGAATGGCCGACACCTGCGGCGTAGCCGCAAACCTCAGGATTGCCGGCAACCAGGAAGCGGCCGAGATTCCGAAATTTCTCTCGATGATGGATGCGTTCCTTTTCACTTCCCGCTATGAAGGGCTCCCGATCGCGTTATTGGAAGCGATGGCAGCGA
>DATDFQ010000059.1 GCA_036522515.1 Bacteroidota bacterium | reverse complement strand
ACAGTGTCAACAGCTTAAGCCATGGTGAAGGCAACTTTGATTATGACAGAAGCCTGCTCATCGGGTATGCTTCCATGCTCATCGCCTTTTCACTTGTCTTTGTTGGCATTCGGAATTACAGGGATAAGCACAATGAAGGGGTTATCAGTTTTGGCAAAGCCTTCAAAATAGGGATCATGATTGTCTTGATCGCCTCAACCATGTATGTAATCGCCTGGCTGATCGACTCCGCTTACTTCATACCCGATTTTGCCGAAAAATATTCGTCACAGATGCTTGACAAACTGAAAGCCAGCGGAGCGAGCCAAATAGAAATAGAGAAGCAAACAAAAGAAATGGCAAGCTTCGTCAGCATGTCCAAGAATCCATTTTTCAACGCGATGATGGCTTACATCGAAATCTTGCCTGTCGGTCTGGTAGTTACGCTGATCAGCTCGCTTATTTTGAAAAGAAAATCACCCCAGACTTAAAGCGGATCAAATGAGATCAGTAGCGGCATTAACCACGAACAACACATAAGAACAGACCCATGAATAAAGTAACCGGTATTGGCGGCATTTTCTTCAAATGCAAAGACCCCAACAAAATAAAGGAATGGTATAAAACACATCTTGGTGTCGATACTAACGACTATGGAGCGACGTTTGAGTGGCGAGAAGATGCGGACCCCGCAAAGAAGGGTTCCACCTCCTGGAGTCCATTCAAAGACACAACCAAGTATTTTGAACCCTCAACCAAGGACTTTATGATAAACTACCGGGTTGAGAATCTCGAAGCGCTCGTTGACGAATTGAAAAAGGAAGGCGTCACGGTCGTAGATGCGATAGAGGCTTATGACTATGGTAAATTTGTTCACATCCTCGACATGGAAGGGAACAAGATTCAATTGTGGGAACCCGCTGATTAAGCATGACAAAACCGTCAGGCGCACTGTTGCCGCATAGGGTTCATCAAATAATTGAGAGGAAGTAAGATGCGTACAACTTCGTCAGATCGGCGTGCCTGGCCGGCGATCCGGGCAATAGCAGTTCTTTTCGCTCTTCTTATGATATCATTCGGACTTGGTTTTGCTTTGAACAATTGGATAATGACCAAACCGAATGGCGACGCCACAATGGGGAGGGCGACCGGCATCGGGGGGATTTTTTTCAAATGTAAGGACGCCAAGACAATGAGAGAATGGTATAAGACCCACCTCGGATTGAACACCAACCAGTATGGGGCTGTATTTGAGTGGAGACAGGCAACGGATTCAACCCAAAAGGGATTTACCCAGTGGAGTCCATTCAAAGAATCAACCCATTACTTTGACCCGTCAACAAAGGATTTCATGGTCAACTACAGGGTTGCCCAGTTAGAAGGGCTTGTTGAGGAACTGAAAAAGGAAGGCGTAACAATTCTTGACACGATAGAAAGCGCCAGTTACGGAAAATTTGTTCACATACTGGATGCTGAACAAAACAAGGTTGAACTATGGGAACCCAACGACATTGAATATGAGAAACTAGGGGTCCAGATGGGAACGAAGACGACCAAGTGAGTTTGCGGCTATCTCCCCCAAAGAAATCGAGGTCACGGTGGCGCCCGACGGGAAATACCTTGAAGATTCGCCGGACCAAAAGTGACGTCGAACAGATCGCAGAATCAAATGGTGGCGAAGAGTACAAAGGATAAGGAGATTCTATGAGCCCAAAGAAAGACCCCAAGAAATCCAAGGGATTCACCGACGAGGAGCGAGCCGCGATGAAGGCTCGCGTCCAGGAGCTGAAGGAGGAAGCGCGCGCGAACAAGGAGAAAGCGGACGGGGAAAGCGCCGCGCTTGCGGCGATTGCGGCGATGAAGGAACCGGATCGCGCCACGGCAAAGCGGCTTCATGCGATCATCCAAGCCAGCGTACCAACCCTCTCGCCGAAAACCTGGTACGGAATGCCCGCGTATGCCAGGGACGGGAACGTCGTCTGTTTTTTCCAAGCCGCACAGAAGTTCAAAACCCGGTACGCGACATTTGGCTTCAGCGACAAGGCTCGCCTTGACGAGGGTCATCTGTGGCCGGTCGCATTCGCGCTGAAGGAGTTGGATGCCACGGCAGAGACAAAGATCATCGCTCTGTTGAAGAAAGCGGTGAGTTGAGAAAGAGAGGATGAAGTAATGAACGAGATCAATCAACCGTACACGCTCGGGATCTGGTCGGCTAAAGCCGGCAACGAGATGGCGTTTATCGGCGAATGGAACGCCTTTGCCCGATGGACCGCTCACAATCAACCTGGGGCCGCCGGAACTGCCTATCTCCTTCAGGATTCTGCGAACCCACGACAGTTTATTTCTTTCGGCCCCTGGGAGAGCGCCGATGCAATCAAGGCATGGAGAGACCGCCCTGAATTCAAGGCTTTTGTCTCGAAGGCTCGTGAGCTTTGCGATGATTTTCAGCCGCGATCTCTCGTCCGGGTTGCATCATCCGCGGATTAGGAAGGGAGTTTTTCCTATGTTCGTACGCATGGGTATTCCCGTGGGGAGTAATCGTCGATCCCGTTTCCTCATTGTAGCCTCGCTCCTGCTATCATCCGCACTCACCAGTCAGGTACTTAAAACCGGCTACGCTGATATTGAGGGCAGAAAGGTGTACTATGAGGAGAAAGGGGAAGGAAGAGCGCTTCTTCTTATTCACGGATTCAGCCTGGACTCTCGAATGTGGGACGACCAGTTTGACACCTTTGCCATGCAGTATCGTGTCATCCGGTATGACATGAGCGGTTATGGGCGCTCATCGGTTCCTGACACCCCAATATCATCCAGCACGGAGATCGCCACGCTGCTCAGGAAATTAGGCGTGGATAAGGCCACGATCGTGGGAATGTCATTGGGCGGGTGGGCAGCAGTTCGATTTGCCGTCGACTATCCACAAATGACAGAGGGGGTCATAACCGTCGGCGCATCGCTCGATGGATACCGGTTCAACGAGCCTCTTCGCGGCCGTTTGGCAAGCTACCCGAGGCTTGCGAAGGATTCCGGTCTGGCGAGGGCGAAGGAGGTCTGGCAAGGGGACCGGTTGCTGACACCCGTAAACAAGTCTCGATCCGTGAAGGCGAAAATCCGGCAGATCATTTCCGAATGGTCCGGCATTCAGTTCAGTAAACCAAATCTCTGGGGATTCAAGAAATCTGTTCCACCGGCCATTCGCAGGCTCAGTGAAATCAAGGTGCCGGCATTGGCCATCGTGGGCGAGCGCGATGAACCGGACATGCATAATGTCGCTGATACTTTGGCATCCCTCATTCCCGGTGGCAGGAAGGTGGTGGTCTCGGGGTGCGGCCACCTTCTCAATTTCGAACGGCCTGACGAATTCAATAGAATCGTCCTGGACTTTCTTTCCACGAACGGAAAACGCGAGTAACAACTTTTTCGAGTAATGAAAGCGGTCCCGAAAGACAATCCCCTGCTTTCCACGTGGGGGACCAATAACAGGGTGACGGAATTCTTTTTCGAGAATCTTCCGGACGACCTATGGAGCGAGACGATTCCGGGCGCTCCCCGGCGGACCATTCGCATGATCGCGGGCCATATCCATAATTCGCGGTGTTCATGGATCAAGATGGTCGGAAAACAGTACGGGATCAAGACTCCCTTATCAGTAGACCGAAGGCGCGTCAGTCGAAGCGCATTGCTCCGAGCACTTAAACGGAGCAACCGGGGGATTATAGAGTTATTGACCGCCGGTATCGATCATGGAGGCGTTCTGAACACGAACGTTACGTGGTCCAGTATTCCCCCCGATGCGGCACACTTTATGACTTACATGGTCGCGCATGAGGCCCACCACCGGGGACAGATTATTCTAGCCGCCAGAGCCCTGGGCCACCGGCTTCCACAAGATATCACTACCGGTGTCTGGCAGTGGAAGAACCGACACAGGGAGGTCGCCGGGGAATAGCTCATGCCCACGAACCATTCGGAGTTTGAATCCATCTTTGCCGAATTGAGGGACATTCTTCGGAAACACTCCAGGAGACTCGTCGTGACTGCAGATTCGCCCGGCTATTACTGCCTCGGCGTGGAGTTCAGTCCGAAGCTGGGGAAGGGATATCCTGTCGCCTGGGTCAAGATCAGCAAAGCGTACGTGAGCTTTCATTTCATGCCCGTTTATATGTTTCCGAAACTCGCGGCCGGCCTCTCGAAGGAGTTGCGGACCCGGATGCAGGGCAAATCCTGTTTCAACTTCAAGACCAGGAACGCGGGTCTATTCGAAGAATTGGCGCGCCTGACGACAACGGGATTGCAGGCCTGCCGGGATGAAGGGTATGCGGCGATGAAATGAAGATGCTGACCAGGAGCATGTCAGCATGACAAGGTGGAGAGAGCTTCGGTCAAATTGAGAAACCACCCCCCTTTGCTTCTCTCGCAAATATTGCTAAATTAGAGCACCGTTGCTCCCCGACCATCTGCCCATTCTTACAATTCTGAGCTGAATGATCCTTTCAGACAGGCAAATCCTCGCCGAGATGAGGCGGGGAACGGTGGTCATCAAGCCGTTCAATCGCAAATACCTCGGCTCCAATAGCTACGACGTTCACCTCGGCAGTTGGTTCGCCACATACCGGGACGAAATCCTCGATGCACGCCGCCACAACAAAGTCACCTCGTTCCGGATTCCGAGCGAAGGGATGATTCTCGTGCCGAGCAAACTCTACCTCGGCGTCACGGAAGAATACACGGAAACCCACCGGCATGTCCCGTTTCTTGAGGGGAAGAGCAGCATCGGCCGGCTTGGAATCGACATCCATGCGACCGCCGGCAAGGGGGACATCGGATTCTGCAACACCTGGACGCTTGAAATCTCGGTTCGCCAACCGGTCCGCATCTATGCCGGAATGCCGATCGGCCAATTGATTTACTTCGAGGTGAGCGGCGATGTGGAAGTGCCTTACAATAAACGCACAACCGCAAAATACCGGAAGCGCACGATAAAGCCGGTCGAGTCGATGATGTGGAAAAATTTCAAATAGTGAGAGCGCACCCAGGACCATACTCTCGAACTTTCTTCGCACGACACACACAGGAGGATCCACCCGATGAATCGTAATCGCATAGCACGAACCCTATTACTCCCTACGCTCCTTCTCGCAATTGCCGCCTTCTCCCCTCTGCTGTCGCAGGTGAAACGCCCGATCGAACTTCAGGACCTGTTCAAGATCAAGCGGGTGAGCGATCCCCAACTTTCGCCGGACGGCAAATGGGTGGCGTACGTCGTCGCCGAGGTCGACAAGCCGAATAACAAGTCAAACAACGATATCTGGATCATTCCTTCCGGAGGAGGCGAGGCCCGCCGCTTCGCAAGCAGTCCGAAGCAGGACCGCCACCCCCGGTGGTCACCCGACGGAAAATGGATTGCGTTCGAGTCGAACAGGAGCGGGTCCTATCAGATTTATGTGCAGCCCGTCGAAGCGGGCGAGGCGAAACAACTGACCTCGATCTCGACCGAGGCGAATCAGGCGGTCTGGTCTCCCGACGGAAAGAACATAGCGTTTGTCTCGGCTGTCTTCCCCGAATTCTCCGATAAGCCGTACTCGGAAAGCAACGCTCTTAACAAGAGCAAGCAGGACGGGCGGGACACGAGCAAGGTAAAGGCCCGAATCATGACAAAACTGCTCTACAGGCACTGGGACAGCTGGGTCGACGATAAGAGGCAGCATCTCTTTGTCGTGCCGGTTGCCGGCGGGGATCCCCGGGATGTGACGCCCGGCGACCGGGATGCGGTGCCCACCTCTTCGACATTCTCTGCCGGCGACGATTTTGATTTTTCTCCCGACGGCGGCATGCTGGCCTACACCGCGACTCCCGTCCCCCCCCACGACGAATCGTGGAGCACGAACCATGATATCTACGAGGTCAATCTCGCCACGATGGAGCGAAAACAACTCACGACGAATCTCGCGGCAGACGGATTTCCCCGCTATTCCCCTGACGGGAAGTATATCGCCTACCGCGCCCAATCGCGTCCGGGATTTGAAGCCGACCGGTGGCAATTGATGATCTATGATCGCTCCTCGCATGCGAGCCACAGTCTCACGACGGACTTCGATGCCGGGATCGAGTCGATCGTCTGGTCTCACGACGGCAAGACTCTTTACTTCGAGGCGGAAGAGAAGGCGAACCGGCCCCTCTGGTCCGTTACTCTCCGGGATGACGACATCAAGAAGGTCGTCGACGGCGCCGTCAACGGCGACATCAACGTTGCTCCAAACGGAAAGATGCTCGTTTTTTCCCGCCAATCTTTCACACGCCCGGTCGAAATCTACACGGCCTCGCCCGGAGGGAAGAACGCAAAACCTCTTACGCATGTGAACGACGACCTTTTTTCACAACTCGCCTTTGCGGAGCCCGAGGCTGTGTGGTTCGCCGGCGCCGGAGGCACGCAGGTCCAGATGTGGATCATCAAACCCCCGACGTTCTCCGCCGGCGGTACAACGCCCGCGGGGAGCAAGGAAACCGAAGCGAACGTGACGAAAAAATATCCGCTGGTGTTCTGGGCGCACGGCGGCCCGCAAGGCGCTTTCATGAACTCCTGGTCGTATCGCTGGAATCCGGAGCTCTGGGCCTCAAAGGGGTACGTGCTCGCGCTCCCGAATCCCCGCGGGAGCACAGGCTTCGGCCAGAAGTTCGTCGATGAGATCAGCCGCGACTGGGGCGGAAAGGTCTATGTCGATCTCATGAACGGCCTCGGCTATATGGAACAGCTTCCCTATGTCGATACCAGCCGGATGGCCGCCGCCGGAGCATCCTTCGGCGGGTACATGATGGATTGGTTCGAGGGTCATACGGACAAATTCAAGACGATCATCACCCACGACGGCGTCTATAATTTCAACAGCATGTACGGAGTAACGGAGGAAACCTGGTTCGACGAATGGGAACACGGCATTCCCTGGGAGACTCCGGATTACGACAAGTTCTCGCCGCACAAGTACGCCGCCAATTTCAAGACGCCCGCTCTGATCATCCACAGCGAGCTCGATTACCGCGTTCCGGTCGGCGAGGGGATGAGCCTCTTCACCGCTCTCCAACGGAAAGGGATTCCCTCCAAGTGGCTCTACTTCCCGGACGAAGGCCACTGGGTGTTGAAGCCGCTGAACAGCGAGTTGTGGCACAAGACGGTCTTCGAGTGGCTGGACGGGTATCTGAAACCGGACGCCTCCGGAGGGGTTTCGCAATAGGAGCTTCGATGGACTTCGTCCAGAGACTGAGACATATCCAACGAAAGAACAATTCCCTCCTCTGTATCGGGCTCGACACCGACGCGATGAAGGTGCCGGAATTTCTTTACGCGTACGGGGATCCCCAATTCGAATTCAACCGGCGGATCATCGACGCGACGAAGGATATCGTCTGCGCGTACAAACTGAACGTCGCCTTTTATGAATCGGCGGGCGAGCACGGCTGGTATACGATCCACCAGACGCTCGCCAGAATGCCGGACGACGTTCTCAGCATCGGGGACGCCAAGAGGGGGGACATCCCCTCCTCGGCGGAACGTCAGGCGATGCTCCTCTGCGAAGACTGGGAGTTCTCGGGGACGACGGTCAGCCCGTACATGGGGAAGGATTCGGTCGAACCGTTCATGAGACGCCGGGAACAGTGCGCGTTCATTCTGGCGGTGACATCCAACAAAGGCGCGAAGGATTTCCAACACCTGAAGGTGAACGGCAAACCGTTATACGAGCACGTGGTGCGCGCGGCGAAACGGTGGAACACCAAAAAGAATGTCGGATTGGTTGCCGGCGCAAACCGGCCGGCGGAATTGAAGCGCATCCGCTCGCTCGCACCCGGGATGCCGGTTCTGATACCAGGCGTCGGCGCCCAGAAGGGGAGCCTGGAAGAGGCAGTCCGGTACGGATGCGACGCCCGGGGAGAGCTCGCGATCATCAACATCGGACGCAGTATTATCTACGCCTCGAACGGAAAGGATTTTGCGCAACGGGCACGGGAAGTTGCTCTGGAGTACAGGGAGAGAATCAACAAGTACAGGGCGAAGTATTTTTGAGTTCCGCCGCGGAGCGGCGGATTATGCGTTCCCACGCAGAGCGTGGGAACGAGATTTGACCGGGAGGCGATCGGTCACCGTTTCATAAATCCAACCACGACAAGGGAGGCACCATGTCGTCGAAGCCGGCGTCGTACACCATTTCCGAACGATTCCTAAACCAGATCTGGATTCACCAGCGGTTCCCCTCCTCAAACCTCAGGACCGACGACGGAAAACATGTGAGCATCCTCTCTCCGGGAAAACTCAACAGGGACGGGGGACCCGACTTCCGCGGAGCCCGCATCCGGATCGGGGGCGTGCTTTATACCGGGGATGTCGAACTCCACGGACGGCACCGGGAATGGACCGGTCACAGGCACAACCTGGATCCGAAATACAATTCGGTGATCCTGCACGTCGTTCTCCGCGCGAACCCCGGGCGCACTTCTCCGATGACACGCGCACACCGAAGAATTCCCGTTCTCGTCCTCGGCGACTACCTCGATGTGTCCGGAGATCGCGCTCCAGCGGGGGCGAACGCAGACGAAGGCGGAGAGCCCCCGGAGAGGATACGGTGTTATGGCCTCAACGGCATCGTCGATGACGCGACTCTGAAATCATGGCTCCTCAAACTCGCGACCGACCGGATTGAGCTCAAGGTCCGGCGTTTTTCTGAACGCCTCAGGGAGCTGGCGGGCTGTCTCCGGCCGCGTGTGGGTGAGCCGGGGCGCGAATACGACGACCTGCCGTTCGGGCTTTACCCCGGAGAACTCCCCCCACCCAACCTGGACTGCGATCTGCCGGAAGCGAACCGGGACGGTCTCTGGGAACAGTTGATGTACGAAGGGATCATGGAAGCGCTGGGGTACGGTAAGAACCAGGCGCTCTTTCTCAGGCTTGCCAGGAATCTCACCCTCCGGACGATCGCCGGACATTTCATGCCCCCGGGCGGAGGCGACGTATCGCCGAGGCTTGAAGCCGCCTTCTTCAGGATTTCCGGATTACTTTCCGAATCCCTCTCCAAGCCGGAGAAGGAGAGCGCGAAGCATATGAAGCTGTTGCGGAACCTCTGGACGCTGAGCGGGGAATGTTACGGCGGCGAAATGATCTCCGCCGCAGAATGGCAGTTTTTCCGGCTCCGGCCTGAAAATTTCCCGACTCTCCGGCTCGCCGGCGCGGCGAGGCTGATCCCCAGGCTGATACGAAAGGGATTTTTCGGCTACATTCTCCAGATGGTCAGGGGAGACGTGCTGAGCGCGAGGCAGCGCTACTCGATCCTCGAAAATCTCTTTGTCGTTCGCGCGGATTCGTTCTGGTCGAACCACTACCGATTCGGCGAGCGAGCCCGCGGCGAGCTCAAGACTCTCATCGGCAGGAGCCGCGCCGCCGAAATCATCGTGAACAGTATCGTCCCGGTGTGTCATCTTCACGCGCGGGTCAACAAGGATACGATGCTCGAGGAGGGAACGGCGATGCTGTCGGCGGAATGCCCTCCGGGGGGAGAAAACAGCTCCACAACGGCGATCGCAGGGCAACTCGTCAGGCGGCGGTTCGCCCTCGACTCGGCCCTGCTGCACCAGGGGGCGCTGCAACTGCACAAGTTTTACTGCATGGAGGAACGGTGTTCGGAGTGCGAGGTCGGAAGGGTGGTCTTCCGGGGGAGAACCGGCGCTACCGGTTCACATCTTCCTTCTCAAGCTGGTCGAAATATTTCCTGATCAACTCTTCGTAGTCCTTCGAGTACTTTCCCTCCAGCACCTTGAGGAGCTCCTCCCTCAACTTGTTCTTGCCCTCCTGCGTCGAAAGATCGAGCCCGGAGGGGCTTGCGCGCCGGATGTCGGTCCCCGTCTCCGCCTTCCGCCGCTTTTCGTAATCCCGCTCCCGCATCGAGCGGGTCGATTCGAGCAGCCGGGAAAGAATATGTTCCTGCTTTTTGGCGGTGTTGGGATTTACGTTTCCCTGTTCCAGATCGGTCTGAACCTCCTTCATCTCCTGTGCGATGCGATCGAGGTCTCCGAGCAGCTTGCTGTACTCTCCCGCATTCTTCGCTTCGCGGGCAAGTTCCTCCATCGATTTCTGGACGGCTCCCTGCGACCCGCCGAGCCGGTTGTACTGCGCCTGTTGTTCCGGCGTCATTCCCGGCTGACCCTGGCCCATCCCCATCGCCTGCTGGGTGCCCTGGTTGATCCCCTGTTGCATCCCCGTCATCTGCCCCAACCGGCCCATCAGTCCCGCCATGCCCATCCCGCCGGTTCCCCCCTGGAGCCCGTTGAGCGCATTCTGCATCATCATCGCCGCGCGGTTCATCGAACCCATCGCCGCGCCCTGCTTTTCGGACGAGCCGCCCGGGTTGCGTGACTCCATATTTTCCGTCGCCTGCTCCATTTCCTTCATCGCATCGCCCATCTCCTTCGACATCTCCGGGCTCACCGCGAAGGTCTTCTTGGCGAGTTCCGCCATGTTATTGGCGACGTTCCCCAGATCGCTCTTCATCTCGCTCTGCTGCTGGGCCCCTTCGCGGAACCGCTGGGAGTTGGGATCCATCCCCTTTGTCTCCTCCTTCAGCGATTCCTCCCGCTTGGAGAGTTCGAGCATGTTCTGGAGCTGCTTCTTCATCTCCCGGACGACCTGCTTCATCTGCTCGTCCTGCAGGGATTTCTGCACGTCTTTCATCTGCTGCTGGAATTGCGAGAGGGACTGCTCGCTCTGGCTTTGCTGTTGCTGGGCCTTTTGAAGATCGCCGGATTGCATCTGTCCGGAGGATTGTTGCATTTGTTTCGAGAGCTGGTCTTTCTGCAATTGTTCCTGAGCCTTTGCCATCTGATCGACGGGCATTTCCTTCGGGAATTCCTCCATCTTTTTCTGGAGGTCCGCCGCCTGTTTCTCCAGCGACTCGGCCTGTTTCTGAAGATCCTGCTGCTGCTTCGAGAGCTCGTCGCGCTTCTTCTGATCGGAGGGGCTGGTCTTCGCGGTTTGCTCCTTCAGGCCTTCCTGCTGCTTTTGCATTTCCTCCGCGCGTTTGATCAGTTCGTCGATCTTCTGCTCGATGTGGATCCTCTTCAGGAGCTCCACCGTGCGCTCGAGGCTCTGCCGGAACTGATCCTCGGAGAGCTTCAGGCGTTCCATCGCCTGCCTGATTTCCTCGGGCGAGAGCTGCTTCGTCGATTCCTGGAGTTTCTTGAGGGCCTCCTGCAACTCGGGGGATTTCAATTCCTCCATCAGCTTCTGGAGCTCGGAATACTTCTCCATCGTCTCTTTCGAGAGGAGCTTGTTATCCTCCATCTTATTCATCATCTCTTCCAGCTTCTTGGAAGTCTCGTCCAGCTTCTTCTTCATCTCATCGTGCCTCTGCAGGAGCTCCTCGGCCTTCTTCTGCTGCTGCCAGTCGGACTTCTCGCGATTCTTCTTCATCTCCCGCTGCAACTCTTCGATATCCTGTTTGAGCTGCTGGCTCTCCTTTGCGACGCTTTCCATCTGATCGAGCGACTGGTCGTGCGCCTGGGAGACGTCGGAGAACACCTCCTCCAGGGAGGGGAGCCGGAGGAGATAGCTTTCGCTCTTGCCGGACTTCGGCCCCGTTACGTTGTCGTTATCGAACACCTCCACATAGTAGGAGACGGCATCTTCGGGAACAAGACGCAGCTCCGAAACGTCCCAATGATACCAGAGCTCCTGAGGGCTTTGATTCCTGTCGGGCAACGGGATGTCGGTGAAACTATACTTTTCCGCGGGAGGCTCGTAGCGCGACTGTGCCAGCCGGTACGCGACCCGCAGTTTTGAGAAACCAAAATCGTCCTTGATCCGGACGAAGAGGTCGAGCTTCATCCCCTGCGTGAGATCGGTGTTCTTTGCCGGCGAAAGAATCTCCGCGGCCGGATACTCGTCGGGGGTGACCCGGATCGTGTACTCGATCGGATTGACGTTCGGCAGGCCGTCGCTGTCTTTCAGGAGAAGATGATACGTCCCGTTCTTCTTGACGGTGAACGTCCCCTCCGCGGCCGAACCGTCAGGGCTCAGGGACACGCTTGTCGTATCGCTGAAGAGCAGTGTCGCCTCCGAGAGCGGCTTGCTGGAGACGATGTGGATCGCGGCTTTCGTGCCGGGGTAGGCGTTTATATCCCCGGCGTTCTCATCCTGTGTCTTCGCCGGTAGCCTGGTGTACGCCGGCGGGCTCAACCTGACCTGCAGGGTCCGGACGAGCGGCCTGTCGAGAACGTTGATGGTGAACTTATCGCTCTTGATATCGTCGACCGACGCGTAATACTCGGTCGAGGCGCGGATGTTCCCGAGCTCCGTCTTGAACACTCCCCCCTGCAGTTTGAGCGACTGGGTTTCGAATTCAAGCTGCCCCCTCTGTCGGGTGAGCAACGAGATCGCATCGACGGGCTTCCCCTCGGTGCGCACCACGATCGGAACGGTCTCGCCCCGCACGGCGTCCACGTTGCCCGGCTCGATCTTGAAACGGACCGGGAGCGGGTCCGCAAACGAAACGTTGTAATGGACGATCCTGTACATCGATCCGAGAAACCCGGTCGGGGAGGTGACGAACGTGAGGAGAAAAATCCCCGCAGCAAAGAGCACAACCTTTCCCATCTTCCGCACCGCAAAATCATTCACCGCGTCGGCAAAATTCAACGGCTGGATCTGCCGGTAGAGGTCGGTGAACGAGGCATCGATTAAATCGACGGAATAGTTCGGTTGCAGTATCTCACGCTGCTCGTACATTTGCATGGCGTCGAGCAAACGGTCGCGAACCTCCGGAAAATGTTTGCCGACCCTTTCTGCAAGGAGGGCGCTTCCCGCCGACTTGAGGATCCCCGCCATGCGCATCACCGGACGGACGACGAACCAGAAGAGGGATCCCAGCATTCCCGCCGCGGCAACGGAAAACACCGCCGTGCGCCCCGGCGTCCCGAATGAAAAGAGCTCTTCGACGACAACCGCTGCGAGAAGAATCAGAAGGCAGAGCATGCCGGCCGCCAGGGTTCCGTACAGGAGGGCAAGCCGGTTCTCCTTCCTCCGGACCGAAGCGATCCGGCGAAGGATGTCTGAATAGAGGGATGATGGATGCTGAGGTTGCATGAGAGCAGGCCTGGCCGGCTTAATGTGTTAACGCCCAGGTGACGATATTTGTTCCAAAATGAAGCGCTTCCTCGCGTTTTGCCGGGGGGTCGCCGTGGACCTCGGCGTCGTTCCAGCCGTCGCTGGGGTTCGACTCATATGTATAATAGAGGACGAGCCTTCTGTTATGGAAGAGGCCGAACCCCTGGGCGGGCTTTCCGTTGTGCTCGTGGGTCTTGGGCGGGCCGTTCGGAAACTCGTACTCGCAGTGATAGAGTCCAAAGGAATAGGGAAGCTCCACGAGCTCCTGCTCGGGGAACACCTTCTTGATCTCGCGCCGGAAGGCCTTATCCATGCCGTAGTCGTCGTCCGCATAAATGAAGCCGCCGTTCTCCAAATAGGTCCGCAGCCGCTTGACCTCGAGGTCGGAGAACGAGATGTTCCCATGCCCGGTCATGAAAATGAACGGATAGGTGAAGAGCCGGTCATTCGTAATTTCGACGAACTCGTAGGCGGGTTCCACATCGATCAGGGAATGCTCCCTGACGAACGCCAGCAGGTTCACTTCCTCCTGCTGGTCGTTGTACCAATCGCCGCCGCCCGTATATTTCAGGCGCGCGATTTTGAAGGCGCTGGAAAGCTTCGCCTGTTGAGGCAGAACGCCGGCGGGAACAAGAAAAACGAGCACAACGACGAGGATGAGAGCGGTTTTCATGCTCTCATAATCTATCAATTCGAGGAGCGAGAAGCAACAAGCCAGATCCTTCGGTGGTGTTTCAATTTGACCGAACGTCTCTCCACCTCGTCATGCTGACATGCTCCTGGTCAGCATCTTTCAACTCTTTTATAAAGATCCCGACCTAAAACATGTCGGGATGACGAGATAAGATGAAGATGCGACGCTGCAGATCCTTCGGTCGCTGCGCTCCCTCAGGATGACAACCGCGGGGGTCTCGTTCCCATGCTCTGCGTGGGAACGAATATTTCGGCCGCTGCGCGGCCGGGGACGCGGAGCGTCCCGGTATGCATTCCGCCGCAGAGCGGCGGAACGAGATATCACAAGTAGCCGGCGCACCGATCGACCGGGTTTAACCGCCAGGGTCAACCGGCAGAGCGGCGCGCCATGCTATTCGGATGAAGAATTGTACCGGTTCAGTTCGTTCATCAGTCCATGATCTTGCGGAGAAACGCCGGCTTATCCGTATCCGCGTTGCTGTCGGTTTCCGGCTGGTCCATATCGTCCGACCGGAACGGGTTTACGGTGATTTCGATTCCTTTCCGCATGAACGCCGGTTCCTCGAGCCTCTGAAGATCCTGAAGCCCGACGGGAATCCGCTCGATCACCTTCGCCGTCTGCCGGGCGACCCGCACACCGCTTACGCCCCGCTTGTTGAAGCCCGTGGCGATCACAGTCACCATCATCTCGTCGCCGAGGTTCTCGTCGATCACCGCACCCATGATCACGTTCGCCTCTTCGCCTGCCGCCTCGTGGATCACGCTGACCGCTTCGTCGACTTCGACGAGCGACATCGTGGGCCCGCCGGTGACGTTGACGAGAACGCCGAGCGCTCCGGAAATCGAGACGCCCTCAAGGAGCGGGCTCGAAATCGCCGCATGCGCCGCTTCGATCGCGCGGTTTTCACCCGCCGCGACTCCCGAACCCATGAGCGCGTCGCCCATCTCGCGCATGATCGTACGGACATCCGCGAAATCGACGTTGATCAACCCCGGAATCGTAATCAATTCCGAAATCCCCCGCGTCGCGTTGTGAAGCACTTCGTTCGCGTGGTCGAACGCCTCCTGCAACGGCGTGTTCCGTTCGACGATCGAGAGGAGTTTCTGGTTCGGAATGACGATCAGCGTATCGACCTGCTTCTTCATCTCTTCGATCCCGGCTTCCGCCTGGGCCATCCGCTTCTTTCCCTCGCAGGTGAACGGCCGCGTGACGATGCCGACGACCAGCGCGCCGATGCTCTTCGCGATGTTTGCGACGATCGGGCCGCCGCCGGTCCCCGTTCCGCCGCCCATTCCGGCGGTGACGAACACCATGTCGCTGCCGGCGATCGATCGTGCGATCTCGTCGCGGTCCTCCTCGACGGCCCGCTGGCCGATCGAAGGATCCGCTCCCGCGCCGAGACCCCGCGTCAGGTTCTTCCCGATCTGGATCTTGTTCGGCGCCTTGTTGCGCTCGAGAGACTGCATGTCGCAATTGATCGCAAAGAAATCGACTCCCTGGAGCCTCTTGTCGATCATGCTGTTGATTGCATTCCCCCCGCCTCCCCCAACCCCCACCACACGGATCTTTGCTCCGTGGTCGAAGTAATTATCGAGCTCTATCACTAGTGTATCTCCTTATGTTAGTGAGTGAGTGTTTATTATATGTGATTTGATTTAATGCGTCTGTTTATTTTACAATCGGTTACAATTCGTCGAACCAGCTTTTCATCTTGAAGAGGATTTTCTTGACCGAGCCGCTTCCGTTTTGCCCGTTGTCGAAATGAAGCGGAGTCGTTTCCTTGTTCCGGAGCCCGTGAAGCACCAGGCCCACGCACGTCGCGTAGATCGGGTTTTCGATTTCCCGGACGAGCCCCGCATTGAACCCCCCCGGTATGCCGAGCTTCACCGGCATTCCCAGCACCTCGCGCGCCAGCTCCGAGGCTCCCTTAATGAGCGCGCCCCCTCCTGTCAAGACCACGCCCGCGGCAAGATGGCGCGAATAGCCGGAGCGTTTGATTTCCATCGCCGCAATCTCAAAGATCTCTTCCATCCTCGGCTGGATGATTTGTGCAAGGAGCCGCTTGTCGATTTCAAGCGGCGGGCGTCCGCCGATGCCGGGAATCGTGATCGGCTCGTCGTCGACGACGCTCGCCGCATACGCGAACCCGTGCAGGCACTTCAATTTCTCCGCCTGCTCGGTGAGGACCCCGAGCCCCTTCCTGATATCGTTGGTGACCTGGTTGCCCGCCACCGGAATGACGGCCGTATGCCGGATTGTCCTGTCTTCAAAGACCGCGAGGTCGGTCGTTCCGCCGCCGACGTCGAGAAGGGCGATGCCGACTTCCTCCTCCTCCTCTTCCAGCACGGCGTAGCTCGATGCCAGCGGCTCCAGCACCATGTCGCGGATCTGGAGCCCGGCGCGCTGCACGCACTTGTAGATATTCTGCGCCGCCGTCACGAGGCCGGTGATAATATGGACGTTCGCTTCGAGCCGTACGCCCGACATGCCCACGGGATCGCACACGCCGTCCTGCCCGTCGATGATGAATTCCTGGGGGATCACATGAATGATCCTCCGGTCGGAGGGGAGCGCGACGCGCTTCGTGTCCTCGATCAGCCTGTGGACGTCGGCCTGCGTAATCTCATTCTCCGGCCTGCTGATCGCGATCACTCCCCGGCTCTGAAAGCTCTGAATGTGGTCTCCCGCAATGCCGACGATGACCGACTGGATCTTGATCCCCGACCGAGACTCCGCTTCGGCGACCGCGCTCTGGATCGAACGGACGGTCTTGTCGATGTTTGTCACCACGCCGCGCGTCAGCCCGTCGGAAGGGCTCCTCCCCACGCCGAGAACGTTGAAACGGCCGCCTTCATCCGCCGAAGCGACGACGCTGCAGACCTTCGTTGTTCCGATATCGAGCCCGACAATTATTTCGTTATCCATTCCCGAGTTCCTTCCCTCATTCGCCTTGCGGTGGATGGTTCGATTCGCGTCATAGCGAAGCTTTCGTTGCCGGTTTGTCCGTTTGCTGGTTCCACTTTGCGACCACCTGGTCGTCGAACCGGAGATCGATCGACTGCAATTTCTCGGGCCCCTGCACTTTCACGACGTTCTGCCAGAACGTTTGAAGGAGATAGAGCTTTCGCAACGCGTCGCCGCGGCCGAAGATGATCGGGGCGCCCGCATCGACCGAAAAGAGCGTAATGTCTCCCCCGTGGTTCATGTTTATTTCCGAAATGAAGTGATAGAGGCTCGAATCGATCGCCCGCGCCTCGTGGAGGATCTCGAGGGCCTCGGCAATCTCCTTGTCGGCGACCACCTCTCCCCCTTTGGCATTTTGCACCCCGCTCACCCCGCTGATGATCGGAAGATCGAGCTTCAGGGCCGATTGCCGGAACGGCATCAGCACGCCCGAGGCGTCGATATACCAGACCTGGCCCCCGTTCACCGTCGCAATCGGTTCCCGCTCCTGAATCGAGATCCGCAGGAGGTCCGGGTATTGCCGGGTGACGCTCGCGACCTTGACGAACGGATTCGCCGCGATCCTCTGCTGGGCCGCGGCCAGATCCACATCGAAGAGCGGCGTGTTCATCGGCACGCGGCTCAGCGAGGTTATTTCCTGGACGCTGAGCGCGTGCAACCCTTCCACTTCGACATGCCGGAGCTTCAGCGATTTCTTCCACTCGTGCGAGAAGACGAAAATCGCGATCGTGCACGCGACCAGAGGCACCAGCAGCCACAACCCCCAGCGGTTCCGGGGCATGGCGTCGCGCTCCTGCACTTGAACCTGCGCGCTCATGAGTTGACCTCCCGGTAGACTTCGTTGGGAAACCCGACGAGCTTGACTTCAAGCTCCAGCGAGACCCCGAATTTCTCCTGCACGGTCCTCCGGATCACTTCGATCAGCTCCAGAATATCGTTGGCGGTCGCGTTCCCGAGGTTGACGACAAAGTTCGCATGCCGCTCCGAAACCTGGGCGTCCCCTCGTTTCATTCCCTTCATGCCCGCCTCGTCGATCAGCTTCGCGGCGAATTTTCCCGGCGGGTTTTTGAACATGCTCCCCGAGTTCGGAAAATTCACCGGCTGAGCCCGGTTCCGTTTCATGAGGAGCTCTTTCCGCCTGTTCGCGGTCTCCGTCCTGTCCCCCTGGGGGAGTTTGAACGAAGCCCCGAGAATGATGTCCTCTGCGAATCCGGAGCGGCGGTACGAGAAGCCCGCGTCCGCCTTCGCGACCCGGATGATCTCACCGTTGCGGAGGACTTCGACGTCGACAAGGTAATCGGAAATCTCGCCGCCGTAGGCGCCCGCATTCATCATGACACCGCCTCCGACCGTGCCGGGTATCCCGGGGAGCATTTCGACTCCCTGGAAACCCTGCTGGATGCAAAAATCGACGAACCGGACCATCGTGACTCCCGCATCCACGAAGACGATTCCGTTTTCAGAGCGCATCCCGGAAAGCCCGTGTTCGAGGTTCATCACCGCGCCACGGACCCCCTTGTCGCTCACGAGCATATTGCTCCCCTTGCCGAGCACGAGCACCGGGATGTTCTCCTGTTCGAGGAACGCGGCGATCGAGGCGACGTCTTCCTTGTCCGCCGGCTCGAGGTAGTAGTCCGCAGGCCCGCCCACGCGCCACGACGTGTACTTGCTGAGCGGTTCGCCGAGCCGGATCTGCCCGCGGAAATGCTTTCGTATGTCGTCGATTGTGATCACGTCAGGAACCCGGTTTCTTCTTCTTCAATTGTTTGAGAAATTCCTCCCCGTATTTCCAGATGTCTCCCGCGCCCATCGTGATCACGATGTCGTCCCGTTTCGTGATCTTCCCGAGAAGCCCCGGAACGGCCGCCTTGTCGGCGAGGTAGAACACTTCCTTGTGCCCGTACTCTTTTGCGGCGTTTGCGATCAACTCTCCGGTTATTCCCTGGATCGGCTCTTCGCGCGCCGGATAGACATCGGTCACCACGAGCACGTCGGAGAGGAGGAACGACTTCGCAAACTCCTCGTAAAAATCCCGCGTTCGCGAGTAGAGGTGCGGCTGAAACACGCACACGACCCGGCGCCGCCAGCCCGCCTTCACTCCCGAGAGCGTCGCCCGGCACTCCGTCGGGTGATGGGCGTAGTCGTCGTAGACGGAAATACCGTTGACTTCCCCCTTTTTCTCCCACCGGCGGTAGACGCCCGTAAACTTTTCTATCCCCTCCTTCGCCCGCTCGAACGGGACGCCCACTTCCAGCCCGACGGCGATCGCCGCGAGCGCGTTCTGCACGTTATGCCTGCCCGGAATCTGCAGAGTGACCTGCCCGAGCTCCCGCTTCTCCCTCATCACCGTGAACGTGGAGGTATTGTCTTTGAACCGGAGGTCCAGCGCCTGCACGTCGGCCTGCGGATTGATCCCGTAGGTGACCGTCTTTTTCCTGTTGAGGCGCGGCATGATATCCTGCAGCGCGGGCTCGTCGGAACAGAGCACAATGAACCCGTAAAAAGGAACCTTGTTCGCGAACTGGATGAACGCGCCCTTGATATCCTCGAGGTCCCGATAACAATCCAGATGGTCCGTTTCAAGCGTCGTGAGGACCGCGATCGTCGGCGTGATCGAGAGAAACGACCGGTCGAACTCGTCCGCCTCCACCACGATGAACTCGCCGTGGCCGAGCCGGGCGTTCGTTCCGCCGAGGCCGCTCAGCTTCCCGCCGACCACGACCGTGGGGTCGAGGCCCCCCTCCATCAGAATCAGGCTCACCATCGACGTCGTGGTCGTCTTGCCGTGCGTACCGGCAATGCCGATTCCGTACTTGAGGCGCATCACTTCGGCGAGCATCTCCGCGCGCCGGATGACCGGGATCTTCCGCTTCTGCGCTTCGACCAGTTCCGGGTTGTCGTGCGAGATCGCCGAAGAATAGACGAGCGCGTCGACATCCGGTCCGACATTCTGCGCCTTGTGGCCCTCGAAGATTTCGGCCCCGAGCGTTTGGAGGCGGTCGGTCACCTCGCCGGTCGCCCTGTCGGAGCCGCTGATCTTGAATCCCTGATCCAGCAGGATCTCGGCGATTCCGCTCATTCCGATCCCGCCGACTCCGACGAAGTGTATTTTTTTAATGGAGCTGAACATAATCCCGTGTAAATACCTCTTTTGATTTTTCCAGTCTCGACGCTTCGGGTCACTTTCCGATGATCATCCTCAACGAAATGATCAACAACGCGACCCCGAAGATCTTCCGCAACGAGTCCGCGGGAACCTGGTTCGCGAACGACCCGCCGAAATATCCGCCCACAAGGAAACCGACGCAGAGGAGCGCCGCGACTTTAAAGTCGACGTTCCCCGCCTTGTAGTACGTCCACGCCGCAAACAGCCCGATCGGAGGGAGCAGCATCGCGAGCGTGGTCCCCTGCGCCATATGCTGTTCCCATCCGAAGATGTAGACGAGCGCCGGAACGACGAACACCGCTCCCCCGATGCCGAGGACTCCCGCCAGCACCCCCACAATGAGCCCCAATAATATGTACGGAAGAGCCTGTATCATAACCTTCTCCTTGTCCGGTAAAAATCAGGGCCGGCCGACGTCGGGCCGTTTGCCCTTGGGAATACTCTGCGCGATGCGCTGCATCTCGGCGATGAGCTCTTTTTCGTGCTCGTACCTGCCGACCCTGATGCGGAACAATCGCCTGCGATGTTTCATTTTAAAGACGATCACCTGTGACCGGCCCGCGGTCTGAACTCTGCGTTCCCGGCCGATGTGAAACCATTCGATCGCCGAGAACGGAATCTCCCGCTCGTGAAACTTGTGGTGGAAGATGATCTTATCCGCCGCCACAATCAGCTTGCGGTCACGCGCCTTGTTCAACGCGAGCACAACGAACGAGATGATCACGAACAAAATAATGATGTACAGGATCGGGTCCGCCCCGAGCGACGGCAACCGCTCGAAGGTGATCGTTCCCCGGATTCCGCCGTACAACAACAGGGTCACAAGGTAGAGCAACGCCTGCTGATAATAAAAATCGAGTTTGTACTTAAAGACAGCGGCGCCGGGCGGCAACGTGTGTTCTTCCATCCTCCGGCTACCCCTTCGGCGACGCTGCATCCGGCGCGGGATGCCCGCTCCGCGCCAACCGGATCACATGCTCCGCAATCCGGAGGGCCGCATCCGGCTTGCCGAGCTTCCTGCTCCTGACGCTCATCTCGTTCAGCCGGTGTTCGTCGAGCGCGGCGATGATCCGTTCACCCAGCACCGCGAGGGATTCGTGATCGAAGACGACCTCCGCGGCGCCCGAGCCGGCCAGGGAGCGCGCGTTCTCCACCTGGTGGTTCGCGGCCGCATGCGGATAGGGGACCAGAAGCGCCGGTTTTCCCAGCCGCGTCAGCTCCGCGATCGTCGTCGCCCCGGCGCGGCACACCACGAGATCGCTCACCCGGTAGGCGTATTCCATCCTGTCGATGAACGCTCCCGTCCAGATCCGGCCTGCGGCGTATTGCCCCGCCAGGCGTTTTGCTTTCTCAATGTCATCCGGACCCGTCTGCCAGACGATCCGGAGACCGTGCCGCATCAGCATCTCCAGATGCGTTTCCATCGCCAGGTTGAGCGATCTCGCACCAAGGCTCCCTCCGACGACGAGGATCGTCTTGTTCCGGTCCGAGGGGTCGAACGAAAAGTACCTGCACGCTTCGTCGGGATTTACGCCGTCGAGATCGCTTCGCGTCGGATTTCCGGTGACAAAAACGTCCTCGGTCCGGTCGAAATACTTCTTCGAGCTCTCGAACGTCAGGTGCACCTCGTCCACCTTTCGCGAGAGGAGGCGGGTGGTGACGCCGGGGTAGCTGTTTTGTTCCTGAATCAGCGTCGGAACCTTCAGCATGACCGCGGCCCGAAGGACCGGGCCTGAAACATACCCGCCCGTTCCGACAACCACATCCGGCTTGAACCGTTTTATGATGGAAATCGCCTGCATCAGTCCGGCCACCGCTTTGATCGGAAAAAGTATGTTGCCCGCATAAAAACCCCTCCGAAACCCGCTGATCCAGATGGATCGAAACGCGTATCCCTTTTGCGGGACCACGCGGGCTTCGATCCTGTCTCTCGTGCCGATAAACATGATCTCCGCAGCGGGTTCGAGGCGCTTGACCTCGTCTGCGATTGCCAGGGCCGGGAAGAGATGCCCGCCGGTCCCGCCGCCGGAGAAAATTGCATGGAGCGGCTCCACATCAGTAGACCTTCCCGACATTTGCATCGCCGGCATTCACGGAGCCGACCACGGGAACCTGCCTCGCCCTCGGGTGCAGATCCGTTTGCGATGAAATATTCAGTAAGACTCCTATCGCACACGCCGAGAAGACCATCGACGACCCTCCGTAACTCACGAACGGCATCGGCAGGCCCGTCGTGGGAAGAATGCCGAGCGTGACGCCGGCATTGATCAACGCATAAAACGTGATGGCGCACGTAACGGCGATCGCGAGGTTCCTTCCGAAGATATCGCGTGCGAACCGGGCGATCCTGAATCCCCTGAACGCGATCGTCAGGAAGAGAAGCAGGCAGAACATCGTCCCGACGAACCCGTACTCCTCGCCGACGATGGAGAAGACAAAGTCCCCGTACGATTCGGGGAGGAAAAAATCACGCTGCTTGCTTTCCCCCGGACCGACCCCAAAGATCCCTCCGTTGCCGAACCCGAGGATTCCCTGCGAGGACTGGTAACTCGATCGCGCCCCCCCTCCGCTCCCGCCGAGGAAGGCCATGATGCGCGCGCGCCGGTACTCCGCGCTCAGGAGATAGAGTATCAGGATCGGCGTAAGAATGGCGAACGTAATGGCCAGGTGCGAGAATTTGGCCCGGCCGATGAACAGCATGATGAGGCTCAGGAAGAAGATCATAACGCCCATGCTGAAATTCGGCTGCAGCATGACGAGCGATGTGACGAGTCCGATCCAGACCATCATCGGGATAAACCCCCGTTTAAAATCCCGTATCAGGTCTCCCTTGGTCGCAATCAGCGAGCACAGATGAAAGAGCAGCGCGTACTTCGCGAATTCCGACGGCTGGAACCCGATGCTGCTGTACCGGAGCCATCTGGTCGCGCCTTTCGCCTCACCCCCGAGGACCAGGGTCACGAAGAGCAACGCCACCGCCGCGGCCACGCCCCACTTTGTCAGGCGCTGCAATTTGTGGTAATCGACCCGCAATCCGATGAAGAGGCCGAGCATTCCGAGAAGCACCTTCAGGGCATGGCTCGTCAGCATCCGCTCGCTCTCCCCGTACTTCGCGAGCGCGTAGCTTGCCGACGCGCTGTAAACCACCCCGAGGCTCAGAAGCATGAGCGCCAGGACGGCGACGAGCATCGCGAAATCGACGTGGTTGCGATGAAATTTCAAACCCTGTTCCTCATAATGAATTGACTATTTCTTTAAAGACGCGTCCCCGCTGTTCGTAGTTCTCGAACCAGTCGAACGAGGCGCACGCGGGCGAGAGAAGCACGACATCGCCCCGCGAGGCGAGCGACCGCGCCGCCCGGACCGCATCTTCCATCGAGCCGGCCGTCACGACTTTCTTCCGGCTCTCAAACGCGGTTCTTACCTTCTCCGCCGACTCACCGATCGCCACGATCGCTTTGACATGTTTGTCCACGAGCTCGTAGAGCTTCGAGTAATCGTTCCCCTTGTCCCGTCCGCCGAGCAGAAGGACGATCGGCTCCTCGAACGCCTGCAGGGCGTACCAGACGGAATCGATGTTCGTCGCCTTCGAGTCGTTCACATATCTGACTCCCCCGGTTTCCCGGACGAATTCGAGCCGGTGCTCGACGCCCTTGAAGTTTTTCAGCGTCGCCCTGAGAGACGGAGCGGACACGCCGAGCACCTTCGCCGCGAGCGTCGCCGCCATCGCGTTATAGAGGTTATGAACCCCACGGATGCTGATATCGGACGCGGCGACGATGGGAGTCCGCACCCCGCCGAGCAACACGACGAGATCACCATTTTCGACGAACGCGCCCTCGCCCGGCCCTTGCGCGAGACCGAACTCAAGGATCCGGACGGGCAGCGGTTGCCTCCGCCGTATCTGATCGCGCGTTCCCGGATCGTCGGCGTTCACGATCAGCACATCTTCGGCCGTCTGGTGTTCGAACACGCGGCATTTCGAGGCGGCGTAGCGGTCGAAGTCCCGCTCATACCGGTCGAGATGATCCGGAGTAATATTCAGAATGATCGAGACCGCGGGGTGAAAGCTTTCGGTGTGATCAAGTTGAAAGCTGCTCACCTCGAGCACCGCCACCGAATCTTTGTCGAGTTCATCCACCGCCGCCGAAAAGGCGGTGCCGATATTGCCCGCCACCACGTTCTTCCTCTTTGCGTCGTGGAGCATTCTGCCGATCAGCGTTGTCGTAGTCGTTTTTCCGTTTGTTCCCGTCACCGCGACCATCGGGGCCGGGCAAAACCAGCTAGCTATCTCCAGCTCGCTCAGGACGCGCAGGCCGCGCGACTCTGCCTGCTGGACGACCGGGAGGTTCGAGGGCACGCCCGGGCTGATCGCGAGCAGGTCCGCATCCAGCACCTTCGGGCCGTGCGCCCCGGTCTCGTACGGGATTCCGAGCGCGCGCAACTCCGAGAGCTGCGGCTCGAGCCGCGAGGCGGGGCCGCTGTCGCTCACGAACACGTCGGCTCCGTTCCGCTGCAGGAGACGGGCCACCGCCACGCCGCTTCGCGCCGCGCCGAGAACTGAAATATGTTTCCCCTGCACCGACCGGTCCGTCATCGTCTCGTCGTAGTCAAGTTCCTGTATCGATTCCCCGCCGCCGATTGTCGCCCCGTCACAGTTCATCATCGGACTTTGAACGTCGCAAGGCTCAGGATCATGAGCAGGATCGCCATAATGTAAAAGCGTGTGACGATTTTCGGCTCGGGCCACCCCTGCATTTCGAAATGATGATGGAGCGGCGCCATCTTGAAGATGCGCCTGCCTTCGCCGTACTTCCGCCTCGTGTACTTGTAGTAGTACCGCTGAATGATCACCGAGAGAGTCTCGACCAGGAACACTCCGCCCAGCGTCGGCAGGAGCAGTTCCTTTCTAATCAACACGCAAAGCGCGCCGACGGCCCCGCCCAGCGCGAGCGATCCCGTGTCGCCCATGAACACCTGCGCGGGGTATGCGTTAAACCAGAGGAACCCGAGGACTCCCCCCACCAGCGCGGCGCAGTAAATGCTGAGTTCTCCCGTGCCGCGCAGATACGGGATGGTCAGGTACTGGCTCAGGACGGCATTCCCCGAAACGTAGCTCATGACCGCAAGCGTCAGGACCACGATGCCGACGGTCCCGGCCGCCAGCCCGTCGAGGCCGTCGGTGAGGTTGACCGCGTTGCTGGTCGCGGTGATCACGAAAATGACCATCGGGATGTAGAACCACTGGAAGTCGATTTCCATATGTTTGAAAAACGGGACCGTCGTGCTCGATTTGATCTTCCAGAGGTCGGGGTCGATGTAGTTGGGATAGAAATAAATCACGCATCCGACGAACAACCCGACGGCGATCTGGCCGATGAGCTTGTATTCTTCGATCAACCCTTTTCGTTTCTTCCGGACGACCTTCAGGTAATCATCCAGGAACCCGACCGCCCCGAGGGAGGCGGTGACGACCAGGATGAGAAAGACATAGCCGTTCTTGATGTCCGCCCAGAGCGCCGCCGGCACGAGGATCGCTGCCAGGAGGATGAGCCCTCCCATGGTCGGCGTCCCGGCCTTGCTGAGATGCGACTTCGGGGCCTCGAGCTTCGCCGCTTCCCCGATCTGATGCTCCTTCAGCATGCGGATGATCTTCGGCCCGAGCCAGAAGGAGATGATCAGTGCCGTTATCGCTGCGGCGCCGGCCCGGACGGTGATATACCGGAACATCCCGAATCCCGGCGGGCTGTACTTGTGACGGATATATTCAAGAAAATAATAGAGCATTACTTCCCTACGCGACGAAAGACCCGTATCTCGCTGTTCGTCGAATCCTTCCCCTCAAATTTTTGGTCAACGTGAAGCCGGAGCGTGGAGCTGCCGGTCAACTCCCAGGTGTCGGTCTCCGTATAACGGCTTTCCCGCCCCGGCCGGCTTTGAATGACCCGGCTCGTCATGATCAGTTTTTGCCCGGTCGTCGTCCAGGTCGATTTGGTCCACCGCTTCGAACCACGCGCGGTGTCTTCCCGGTACCGTTCGTTCCCGTCGAAGACGTAGACCGACGGGGGAAGAACGACCTTCTGGCCCATCCCTTCGAACCCGACGATCACGGTCATCGAATCCGGGGTCTGCTGAATGTTCATCTGATAGACCTTCAGATTCTTAAAGGAGGGCGGGAGGTTCTTGCTCTTCACGATCGCCATCTTCCAGGTCCCGCCGAAATCGGCGCGGCGCTGCATCGTTCCGAGCATGGAGACGCTTAATAATACCACGAAAAGAACTCGCTTCATTTCGCTTTTCCCCCGCGCCGTTGTTGCAGTGCCATTGTCACCTCTTCCATTTTCATGCCGCGCGATCCTTTGATGAGAATAATGTCGGGTTCGGCCGCGAGGGCGAGAAGCGCCCTCGATAATTCGCCTTTTGTTCCGAAGTGCCGGCGGGTCCGGATCGCGGCGCTTTCATGAATGGCGGCCGCTCCCTTTCCGAACGTGAACAGGGCGTCGATTCCCATCCTGCCCACTGCCTTTCCGATTCGCTCATGCTCGGTCCGGGACGATTCGCCCAGCTCAAGCATGTCTGCGAGGACGACAATCTTCCTGCCGCTCGTCTTCATCCCCTCCAGCGTCCGGAGCGCGGTCAGCACGGAATCGGGGTTCGCATTATAGGTGTCGTTCAAAATCGTCAGCCCGGACGAGCGCAGCACTTCCATTCTTTTGCCCACACTCGAAAACGTTCCGAGCGCCCGGCCGATTTCCCGGGGCGGAACATCGAAGGACAAGCCGACGGCGGCGGCCGCAAGCGCGTTGACCGCGGCGTGAAGCCCCGGCGTCCTGAGGGCGACCTTGAACGCCCTCCGCGAGCGCGCCTTTACCAGGAATGTCGCGCACCCGTCCGGCCCGATCCCGGCAAGGGTCCCGCGCACGCTTCCCGCGGTGAAGCCGTAGGAGACCTTTCTCCGGAGCTTCTGCGCGATGGTTCGGATCCGGGGATCGTCGGCATTGACAAACCCCGTCCCCCGGGGCCGCAGCGCGTCGAACAGCTCGCCTTCGGCCCGGGCAACCCCGCTCAATGATCTAAAAAACTCCAGGTGTTCCCGGCCGATGTTCGTGATCACTCCGTGGGTCGGATCGAGTATGGAGCAGAGATGATCCAGCTCGCCGAAGTGGTTCGTCCCGATCTCAACCACCGCGAACTCATGGCGCCGGTTCAGCCGGAAGAGCGTCTGCGGGACGCCGATATGGTTGTTCAGGTTCCCTTCCGTGCTGAGCACGGAATACCGGGATCGGAGTACGTTCGTGATCATTTCTTTCGTCGTCGTCTTGCCGTTGCTCCCCGCAACCGCGAGGAACGGGATGTCGAATTTCTTCCGGTACGCGTGCGCCAGTCCGCCGAGCGCCTTCGTGGTGTCGTGGACGACAAGGAACGGACGCTTCCGGTACGCGTGAATATTCGCCCTCCGGTCGACGACCGCGCAGGCAGCCCCGCGCCGGAAAGCGGTTTCGACGAACTGATGGCCGTCGAAACTCTCGCCCCGGATGGCGACGAAGAGCTCTCCTTCATTCACCGACCGGGAGTCTGTCGAAACATCCGTAAACGATTTCCTCCGGAGCCCGTCGATATTCCACATCGCGGTGTGCTCGATGCCGAGCAGGTCGGAGAGCGACAGCTTCATGCCTGCGAACGGACGAATGCATCGACGACTTCCCGGTCGCTGAAATGGATCTTCCGGTCGCCGATGACCTGGTAGTCCTCGTGCCCCTTTCCTGCGATCAGCACAACATCCCCCTTGGCGGCCAACCGGAGCGCCGTTCCGATGGCCTCCTTCCGGTCGGTTTCCCTGTACGTCGTCGATCCGGGACGCACTCCCGTCATGATCTCGTCGATAATCCGTTCCGGATCTTCCTGCCGGGGATTGTCCGACGTGACGACCGTGATGTCGCTCATCCCGGTCGCCACCCGGGCCATCTTCGGCCGCTTCGTCCGGTCGCGGTTTCCGCCGCACCCGAAGACGGTGACGATTCTGCCGCCGCCCGTGCCGACCACGTCGCGCACCGCGGCGAGCGTTTTCTCGAGCGCATCGGGCGTATGCGCATAATCGATCACGGCCGTCCAGCCTTTCGGGGAGGCGACGGTCTCGAACCGCCCGCGCACCCGATTCATCGTGCCGATCGCCTTCTGCATGGCCGGCTTCGGAATTCCGAGCGCGATGCCCGTTCCGAAGGCCGCAAGGATATTGCTGACGTTGAACCTTCCGACCAGCGGCGTCTCGATCGCGGTCTCCTCGCCGGAGTGGGCGATGGTGAATGCCGTCCCCCTCATCGAAAGCGATATTTTCGTGGCACGGACGTCGGCCGCGCTTTGAATCCCAAAGGTCAACTTGTTGCCCCTCGCGGCTGCGAGCATCTTCCCGCCCCACTCGTCGTCGAGATTGACGACGGCCCAGGCGCCGGGGTCAAGGTTCTCGAACAGGATTTTTTTTGCTTCAAAGTAGCGTTCCATTGTGCCGTGATAATCTAGATGATCCTGCGTCAGGTTCGTGAAGACCGCGGCGCGATAACCGAGTCCGTAGACCCTCCTCTGCTCCAACGCGTGCGACGACACTTCCATCACAACCGCCGAGCAGCCCTCGCCCAGCATTTGTGAGAGCAGCCCGTTCAGCTCCAGCGATTCAGGCGTCGTGTGCGTCGCGGGCACCACCCGGTCGCCGATCGCATACTCGATGGTACCGATGAGCCCCGCCTTCGATCCCCGCGATTCGAGTATCGATTTCAACAGGTACGCGGTTGTCGTTTTTCCGTTCGTTCCCGTCACCCCGACGAGCTCGAGCCCGCGGGAGGGGTTGCCGTAAAAAGCGGCCGAGAGCTGCGCGAGAGCAATCCTCGAATCCGGTACGACGACTTTTGCGACGCCCGCGTGCATGAAGTACGAATCCGGCAGCGCCCGGTCGTCCTCCAGCACAACCACTTTTGCCCCTCTCTCCACCGCGCCGGCAATAAACCGGTGCCCGTCCTGCGCGCTTCCGCGGAGCGCCACGAAAAGGTCTCCCCTCTCGACCTTCCTCGAATCGTATTGGAGAGCGTGAACCTCGACGTCGTGGGTGACGACCATCTGGCCGTACATCGTCTGGAACATCTTGGCGACGGTCACTCCTTCGAGCAACTTCGATAACATCATGGGACACGCTTCATTCCAGACCCTGTATTCCTCAATCGGGGACTGCGGCGCAATCTCGACCTCTCCCGATTCCCCGCCGCAGTTTCGATTCCAATTCATGTCGTTCCGATCTCTGGCCAATCACCGGCCGATCGCCGCGCCGCGTTTCAATTGCCGAGGAAGGCGGCCGATTTGGACTGGCATGTGAGGAGAACTCGCATTCCTGGTTTTGCGGACGATCCCCCCGCGGGAGACTGGCTCACCACGACGCCGGAGCCGTTCACCACCGGCACGAGCTTTCCGGTTCCGAGGAGGTTCACCGCGCGGCGCAAACTGAATCCGCGCACATCCGGCACGATTCCCGCCGCCGCAACCTGGCGGTCCGGAGCCGCGGCAACCGTCTCGTCCCGGTCTCTCTCGTCGCCGCCCCCGGTGCGGGGAGTGTTTTTCACGATGACCTGGTTATTCGGCACCGCGGGAGCGAAGAGCTCGGACCGGTTCAGGAGGCGCTGGGCGATGGCCCGGAACACCGGAGCGCTGGTCGCGCCGCCGGTGTAATTTCCTCCGCGGGGATTGTCGAGCATCACGAGGCAGAGAATCCGCGGATCGTCGCTGGGGAAGAACCCGACAAACGACGCGGTGTAGCTCCCCTGTTCATAGTGACCCTGGACCATCTTTTTTGACGTGCCCGTCTTCCCCGCGATTTTCACGCCGGGAATCGCCGCGGGCTTTCCCGTTCCCTTCGTCACGACACCCTCAAAGAATCCCGTCAACGTCCGGGCCGTCGCGGGAGAGATCACGCGCCTGATTTGTTCCGGCTGTCCGGAACGGACGACGAGCCCCGCCTGGTCGGTTTCCCTGGCAAAAATGTACGGCTTCATGAGCATCCCGCCGTTCGCGACGGCGGCATAGGCGGTCGCGATCTGCAGCGGCGTGACTCCGACCTCGTACCCGAACGCGATGGTGTTCAGTGTCGTTGCGGACCAATCGGCCGGCTTTTTCAGCACCCCGTTCACTTCGCCCGGAAGTTCGATATTCGTGGGAATGCCGAACCCGTAATCCCGCGCCATCTTGTACAGGCGCTCGCTCCCGACGATATCGCTCACTTTTGCCATCACGATGTTGCTCGAAAACTCCATCGCCTCCATGAAGGTGATCCACCCCTCCTTATGGGTGTCCACAATCGTGCGGGGCTTGCTGTTCAGAACGGGCACGACGTACGTTCCGTTCTCCGCGAAGAACCGTCTCTCGGGCGCGACAAGCTTGTTCTCCAGCGCAGCCGACGCGGTCACGATCTTGAAGACCGATCCCGGCTCGAAGAGATCGGTCACCGCGCGAAGCCGTTGCTGCTCGAGGGGATAGTTCTTGAAGTTGTTCGGATCGACCGTCGGGCATTGCGCCATCGCCAGTATTTCGCCCGTCCCGGGACGCATGATGATCGTGATCCCGCCGTCGGCGTTAAACTGGTCGACGCCCTTCTTGAGCTCCTGTTCGGCGATCTGCTGCACTTCCATGTCGATCGTGAGCGAGATATCCGAACCGTTCACCGGCTCGACGCGGGGGAAGTCGACGGACGGTCGGGCGCGGCCGAGCCCGTCGCGCTGAAAAATGACGCACCCCTCGACGCCATGAAGGTCCGCGTCGAACTTCGATTCGATCCCCGCGATTCCCTTGTTATCGAGGTCCGTGGAGCCGATCAGCTGGCCCGCCACCTGGTCGTGGTAGAGGCGCTTGGGCTCGTAGCGGACGACAAGCCCGTCAAATTCATGCGGATCGATCTTCTTGAGGCTGCTGACGCTCACCAGCCGTTCGAGCCAGACGAACCGGGAGTCCGAGCGGAGCTTCTCGAGGTAGTAGCCCGCCGGTTTGCCGAAGAGCTTGGAAAATCTCCTGGCGATGGCTCTCGCATCGTCCGCCGCCAGCTTCGGATCCGCCGCGTATGACACGAGCGATGTGTTGGACGCGATCATCGCGCCGTTGCGGTCCGTCAGCGTCCCGCGGGCCGCGGGAAGATCGACCTTCGCCTGGTATTGCTTCTGCGCGATGCCGCGGTACTTTTGATAATCCACGACCTGGACTTGAGCAAGCCGCAATCCCACCAGCGCGAAGAATGCCAGGATCAACCCGAGCACGATCCTCACACGCAGGGTCACCGGCCGGAGCGATCCTGCGGTATTTCCGAGCGGGGCGTTGTTTTCCTGATAGCTCATCGGTGCGTCTCTGATGATCCGTGGATGATTCGGATGTTAGTGTGATTCGAGTTCGTCGAGCTTCTCGCCGTCGATTTCAATCCAGGCGGGCTGCTCCTTGGGGTACGTGAGGCCGAGCTGGGTTGCCATCCTTCCGATCCGCTCGAGCGTCGACTTCTTATTGATCTCGGCCTGCAGCAGCGCGTTGGCGTTCATGATCTTTTGATTCTGCGCCTGCAGCTCATTCACCTCGATGGCCAGTCTGTCGACGCTTATTTTTGTCCACACATAGAAGACGATCATCAGCGAAACTGCGACGAGCGTCGCGATGACCGTGAATGCGGAACGCTTGGGGCGTTGTACAGGCCGGTTGCTGCGCGGGGCAACCTCATACACAGGTTCCGCGGGGGGCTCACCGTTATAGACATAGCGCCGTTCCGCCGTCGCGCGCGGGGCGGGAAGTTCGACGGTCGTGCCGGCGCTTTTCATATTGTTCATATTCTCTCCGCGGCCCTCAGCTTGGCGCTGCGGGACCGTGTGTTGAGGGCGAGTTCTTCGGACGAAGGCACGACGGGCTTCCGCGTGAGCACGCTCAATCGCGGCACCGCCGGCCGGTCGGGGAGGAGCTTCGTCCCCGACGCCACCGAAGTCTTCGATTCATCCCTGAAAAACGTTTTTACGATCCGGTCTTCCAGCGAGTGGTAGGAGATCACTACCAGCCTTCCGCCCGGAACGATGAATTCCAACCCGCCGGACAACGCCCGGGGGAGGTTTTCCAGCTCCCTGTTGACTTCCAGCCGTATCGCCTGGAAGACTCTTGCGAGGGTCTGTTGCGGATTTCCGCCGGTCGCCACCGGGCGTATCAGGGCCGCGAGTTCGTCCGTCGTATCGATGGTCTTGCTCCGGCGCCGCTGGACGAGGAGCTTTGCGATCCGGCGTGCTCCCCGCTCTTCTCCAAATTTCCAGAGTATCTCCGCGAGCCGCTCCTGCGGGTAGGTGTTGATCACGGTCCACCCGTCCGGTTCGTGACTCCGGTCCATCCGCATGTCGATCCGGTCGCCGGACTGGAAACTGAACCCTCTCTCCGGTGACCCGATCTGGTGCGAGGAAACGCCCAGATCAAGGAGCATTCCGTCCATCCGCCCGATTCCGGCGTCTCTGAGATTCCTGCCGATGTTGGCCGCGTTATCCCTGATGAGCGTGACACGGTCTCCGAATCTCTTGAGGCGTTTGCCCGCAAACGCGATCGCATCCGAATCCATGTCGAACCCGATGAGTTTTCCGTTGGGGGAACTCTTCATGAGAATCTCTTCGGCGTGGCCTGCTCCGCCGACCGTGCCATCCACATAGACGCCGCCCGGCACGGGCCGGAGGTAGTGAAGAACGGAATCGACAAGGACAGGAGTGTGGTAATCACCGGGTATCAAGTTCTCTTGTTCATCTCGCTATTTCATGACCTTCGCGGCGATACTCTCGTACGTTTCCGGCTGAGAGTTTCGGTATTCGACGTACACCTGAGGGTTCCAGAGTTCGATCTTATCGAGGGTTCCGATAATCCTGACCTCGCTCTCGATGTTGGCATATTCCCTCAGTTCCTGGGGGATTGATAGGCGGGCCTGGGCGTCCAGCTGGCTCTCCGAGGCGAGCTCGAGAAGCGCTCTGATGAACCGGCGATGCTCCGGATCATACCCGGATAAATTTCGCAAATTTTCTTCCAGCCTGTTCCACTCGTCGATCGGGTAAACGAAGAGACATTTCTCGAAACCCCGCGTGAGAACAAATGTGTCATTCGTGTCGGGAGAGACATATTTCCGCAGCTTGGCAGGCAGATTTACGCGCCCTTTTTCGTCCACAGAATACATATATGAACCCTTGAATGATGACATTGCTTCAGCTAGCCCTGTTCGTAATTCTATCCTTCAAAACAAAATGATTTCCACACCATTATTACCCACTTTTCCCCACTGTGGTTTACCAATGTAGGGTTTTTCGATTGAAAGTCAAGCAAAATAATGCGGAAATACCACTTTTAGATATTTTTAATGGTACCGGTGCGGCATGCCCAATGGCGGTCTCCAGAAATGCTCATTTTTTGCGAATTTCGAGGGGGAGAAAGGGGGGATTTTGGGGTGGGAGCAGGGGGAGTTCGGCGCTACTCCATCAGTGCCCGAGCTGGTGGTTCTCGATCGTGATTTCCTCTCCAATATCGATGGTGGCAAAATACCCGTTCATCGCCGCTCCGCAGTTGACGATCCGGCTTCCTTCCAGACGATCCTGCCCCCGGCCCTCGTGGATGTGGCCGCAGACCACGACGGCGGGAGAATTCTCTTCAATGAAGTCGCGGACCGCCGTGCTCCCGACGTGAATGCCCATGTGGATGATGTCCACCCTGGTTCCATACGGAGGGGCGTGGGGCACGAACACCTTGACCGGACACTCCCGCACCTGCAAAAAGCCGGCTTCGATCCGCCGGGCGATCTCTTCCTCGCTTATCTCGTAGGGGGTGTGCATCGGAGAGACGGGCGCCGCGGAGACTCCAAAAAAGCCGATCCCGTCGATCTTGACTCCCCTGGAATCGAGAGAGACTCCCACCCTCGCCATCATCTGGTCATGCTGGGGCAAATCCATGTTTCCGGAAACGGAGAAAATCCGTCCCGGGCCGGTTTGAAATAACCTGATCGCTTCCTCGGCCTCCTTCACGGATCCCGCCGTGGTCAGATCGCCACCGATCAGAACCACGTCCGAGGGATGCCGGTCGATGATCTCCTTCGCCTTCTTATACGCTCCGTGGATGTCCGTGAGTGCGAGAATCTTCATGGGGACACAAGGATCTCATGGAGCCGCGCGGCCACGAACCGGGCGATGAGGGGAAATGCCGTATCGCGGTAATGCACCTCGTCCCGGAAATACGTCAGTGATTTGGGGAGTTCTCGTTCAAGATCGATCAAGGGCACCCGGTTTCGGGCCGCGATCGCCCGCACCGTGTCGTTATATTGCCTCATCCCGTTCAGCACCGTTTCGCTGCTCCAGGCCAAAGTATCGTTCACCGCTTCCACTCTGATCATCCAGATTGCAGAAAGCTCGGCTTCAGTCATCTCGGGCTTGAGCAGGCAGGGCTCGGTCATGAGCACCACCCGCGTGCTGTCATTCCGCGCCAATTCAATCAACGATTCGATGTTTCGCGCATACGCCGCCGCGCCCGGGAATATTCCGGTGGTGAGCGCCTGCCGGGGGCGGGCAAACCAGAGCGCGGGGATGACGTCCCCGAGATAGCGCCAGAGACTGCGCCGGTTGATCACCCTGTTGACCGGCCCATAGAAATGTCCGTAATCTTCCCGGAAACGGCCGTGGCTGAAATATGAAAAGTCCGCGTTCTGCAGAAGGTCGTTGACCGACTCCATATACAGGACGACCGACGGCCTGTGCCTCCTGAGATTGGTCTCATAATTGATCAGCGTATGGAGCGAGGTGTACCACTGTCTCCCGCGGTTATACACCTCCACATGTTGCATTCCGTATCCGGTCCGGAGTTCCCGTTCGACCCGCGAAGGCCAATCCACACCAGAGCTGTCGGCAAGCTCCGTCGTCGATCCCCCCACGCAATACACCGAGAGCGCTCCGGGCTTCCTTTCCTGCGAAACGCTGTCATCCGCGGGCATCAACTGGAGATACGGGTGATACTGGGCGTGATGGTTGTCGGCCCAATGCTGATAGTAAATGTCTCCGACCGTATAGGCGACGGAGAGGGTGATCAGCGCGGTTACGATCAGCAATGCCACGGAGGCGCGATCCACCTTCTGCCGGCGCACCTGGACGTAGAGCATGACCGTCCCGGCATACAGGAGCGGGAGACAGATCCGGATGAACCACAGGATCTTCCGTGTGTGTGTCCCATAGGAGAGAATGTATGGATCGGGAAAGAAAAATCCCGCATAGAAATAAATCGCGGCCACGGTGAGTGCGCCGATGACGAGGTGATCGATTCTCCTGAGGGGGATGCCTGATGGAAGAGTCATAAAATCAAACCATTGTACTAAGCGTGCTCGACAAATTCAAGCCGCCTTATCGGTTGTCATCCTGAGGGAGCGCAGCGACCGAAGGATCTCGCGCCTCGAAGGATTGAGATCCTTCGCTACGCTCAGGATGACAATCCTTCTTGATTTTCAGCCCTCGTTTTTGTAAATTAATCAAACCACGATGTCGTTCACTCGTCGCGAGGGCAAGACGGTGCCAGGCAATTCCGCTGATGTGTTCCGCCACGCAACGCCGAGCCGCCCCCTGATCCCTCACCATCCTTACCCGGCCGATTCGTTGTTCGTCTCTCTTCTTGGGAAATTTCCGGGGTTTCTGCAATGATCCTCTCGGCCGTGAGGGTGGTGCTCGCTGCTCTCTTTACGGCCTTCATGGCCGCGATCATGACGCTGACATCGCTGGTGATCAGGTCCGAGCGCGCGTACTATTCGATGGCCCGGTTCTATTCCCGCACCGTGCTCGCCTTGTGCGGCGTCGATCTCATCGTCGAAGGGGTGGAGCGGGTTGATTTCAATCAAAATCACGTTCTGGTCGCGAATCATGCCAGCATGTTCGATATTCCCGCTGTGATCGCGGGCCTCCCGGGCGAAGTCCGGATCGTCTATAAAAAAGAACTTGAACGGATTCCGGTATTCGGGTGGGGCCTGCGCTATGGAGGAACATACATCGCGATCAACAGGCGGAACAGACAGGAGGCGATGCACGGGCTGGAGGAGGCCGCGGCGAAAATCACCCGCGGCGGCGGCTCCGTCCTGATGTTCGGCGAGGGAACGCGCACAGAGGACGGAAAGCTGCAACCGTTCAAGCGCGGGCCTTTTAATCTGGCTGCGAAGGCCGGCGTTCCGGTCGTCCCGCTCACGATCAACGGCAGCTATAAGATCATGCCGAAGGGGTCCCTCCGGATTGAGCCCGGAACCATCACGCTTGTGGTCGAACGGCCGATACAACCGCGCGGCTCGAACGGAAAGAGCTCGGAGCTTGCGATGCGCGACGACGTTCACGCCGCAATCGAACGAAATTACAAGAATCAGTAGGAGGGTCTCATGCCCGTCACAATCAACGACGTCGAACATGTGGCTGAGCTGGCCCGCCTGCGGTTTACCGCGGCGGAGAAGGAGAAATTCAAAAACCAATTGAACCAGATTCTCGCCTACATGGAAAAACTGAACGAGCTCGATACGTCGCACGTCGAACCCCTTTCCCACGTGATCGAAATCTCGAACGTGTTCCGGGAGGACCGCACACGGCCGTCTTCCCCCAGAGAGGAGATGTTGAAAAACGCCCCGGACAAGACGGACAAGTTTTTCAAAGTTCCGAAGGTCATCGGCGACGCTCCCTCCAGGCGCGGGAAGGGTTAAGAGATGACCGCGCCTTCGGTTGCGATCATCATCCCCGCGCGGTACGGGTCGACGCGCCTGCCCGCCAAACCGCTCATCAAGTTCGGCGGAAAACCGATGATCCAGCACGTCTGGGAACGGGCGAAGCGTGCGCGGCTCGCCGGGCAAGTCATCGTCGCGACCGACGACAAGAGGATCGCAGACGTAGTGCGAAGTTTCGGCGGAGAGTGCGTCCTCACTCCGGAGGAGGCCCGCTCGGGGAGCGACCGCATCGCGATGGTCGCAAAGGAAATGACCGGCACTGAAATCATCGTCAACGTGCAGGGCGACGAACCCCTCATCGTGCCGAGGATGATCGACGAGGCTGCCGAACTCCTGTTGAACGATCCCCAGATTCGCGTCGGCACCCTCATTCGCAAGATCGAGAATCCGGAGGAGGCGGTGAATCCGAGTGTCGTCAAGGTTGTGACCGACTCGGGCCAGTTCGCAGTTTACTTTTCGAGATCTCCGATCCCACATTTCCGGGACGGGACTGACGGGCATCCTCCGGCCCGCCCCGCCTACTTCAAGCATGTCGGCATCTATGCGTACCGGCGCGAGTTCCTGCTCGAGTTCGCATCGTGGCCTCCTTCGAAGCTGGAGGAAATCGAGCAGCTCGAGCAGCTGCGCATCATCGACCGGGGGATCCGGATCAAGACGCGTGTGACAAATTTCGAAAGCATCCCGGTCGATACCGCGGAGGACGTGGACAAGGTCCGGACCCTCCTCCGCGAGCAACAATCGGTCCAGGCGGAATGACCTGGGAAACGAGCCGCCAGACATTCTGGCAAGCGTTGCGGGCGACGTTCTGGCGCGGGTTCTTCGTCATCGTCCCGGTCGTGATCACTGTGTGGGTCTTCACTCTGCTCTTCAGTACGGTCGACGGCATCATCTCCCCCCTGTTCGATCGGTTGCTCTCCCGGCACACCCAGGGGCTCGGGTTTATCACGATGATACTCCTGATCATGGTGCTGGGCGTCCTCTCGCGGAATCTGATCGGCGCTGCGATCTTCAAGTTCTTCGAGCGGGTCATCTCTTCCATCCCGCTGGCGCGGACGATTTACGGCGCCACCAGGGATCTCATGAACGCGTTTCAACCCGGACAGCGGGGAAAATCTTTTCGTGAAGTCGTGCTCGTCGAGTACCCGCGCGTCGGACTGTCGGCGATCGGCTTCGTCACCAACCAATTGACGATTCATTCCGGTTCCGCCGTTTCTGAACTGATCAGCGTTTACATACCAAACCCGCCGAATCCCACGTCTGGCACAATGATCCTGCTGCCGAGAGAAAGCATGCAGGTTCTCGACCTGTCGGTTGAAGAGGGGTTGAAGCTGGTGTTGTCGGGCGGGATCGTCACACGGGGTCCAATTCATACAAAATGAGGATGCGGATTGCCTAAGAACAAGGTGAAGTACATTTTTATTACCGGCGGTGTGATCTCGTCGCTCGGAAAAGGCATCGCGGCCGCCTCGATCGGCCTGCTATTGAAATCACGGGGCCTGCGGGTCACGATTCAGAAATTCGATCCCTACCTGAACGTCGATCCCGGGACCATGAACCCGTTCCAGCACGGGGAAGTCTATGTGACGGAAGACGGCGCGGAAACCGACCTGGACCTCGGACACTACGAGCGGTTCCTTGACGTGAACATGACAAAGGAAAACAACGCGACGACCGGGCAGGTGTATTTCGAAATCATCTCCAAGGAGCGGCGCGGCGACTACCTCGGAGGGACGGTGCAGGTCATCCCTCATGTGACCGACGAGATCAAGCGGCGGTTCGAGGCGCTTGCGTCCACCAATAAATATGACGTGGTGCTCATCGAGATCGGGGGGACGGTGGGAGACATCGAGGGGCTTCCCTTTCTCGAAGCCATGAGACAGTTCATGTTCGCGAAAGGAAGAAAGAATTCGCTCAGCGTCCACGTCACGCTCGTACCCTACATCAAGGCCGCCGGCGAGATCAAGACAAAGCCGACGCAGCACAGCGTGAAGACCCTTCTGGAGATCGGCATCCAGCCCGACATTCTTATCTGCCGGTCGGAAGAGCCCCTCAACAAGGGGGTGCGTGAAAAGATCGCTCTCTTTACGAACGTCGAAGCCGAATCGGTGATCGACGCCCACGACGTATCGACCATCTACCAGGTCCCGCTCCAGTTCGCGGCCGAGTCGCTCGACGAGATCATCCTCGACAAGCTCGATCTGACCTGTCCGAAACCGGACCTCGGCGAATGGCGAAAATTCGTCAAGCGGGTCAGGGAGCCGCAGGGGAATGTCTCGATCGGAATTTGCGGCAAGTACACGGACCACCAGGACGCGTACAAGAGCATCGCCGAATCGTTCGTGCACGCGGGAGCGGCGAATAACGTGAAGGTGACTCTCTCCTGGATCAGGGCGGAGGACATCGAACGCGACGGCCCGAGCCCCCTCCTCGATCATATCTGCGGCCTGCTCGTCGCGCCGGGCTTCGGGGAACGCGGCATCGAGGGGAAAATTCAGGCGATCCGGTACGTCCGGGAACAGAAGATCCCCTTCTTCGGAATCTGCCTGGGGCTGCAATGCGCCGTGATCGAGTTTGCGCGCAATGTCTGCGGCCTCTCCGACGCGAACAGCACGGAGTTCAAGCAGACGAAGCAGAATATCATCGATATGATGATCGAGCAGAAGAAGGTGACCGCCTACGGGGGAACGATGCGGCTTGGATCGTATCCCTGCAAGATCCTCAAGGGAACGAAAACGTTCCGTGCGTACAAGAAGGAGCTTGTCTCCGAACGGCACCGGCACCGGTATGAGGTGAACAACGCGTTCAAAGAGACGCTCGAGGAGCACGGGATGATGGTGACGGGCGTTTGCCCCACGAACAACCTTGTCGAGATCATCGAGCTGCGCGATCATCCCTGGTTCATCGGCACGCAATTCCATCCGGAGCTGCGCTCCCGCGCGACCGATCCCCATCCGCTCTTCCGCGACTTCATCCGCGCCGCAATGGAGTACCGAAAATAATCCTCCTCGCTCCGGTGCCGGCTCAGTAGGGTCGCCTGATCGTTCCGCGACCTGAAGGTCGCGGCTACCGATTCCTCGGGCTTGGTAGCCGCAGCCTTCAGGCTGCGGTCTTTTTGGTTCGGCAATTGAAATTCGGCCGGTTACGTTGCTTCTCTGGGCAAAACTGCGTACCATACGCCAACACGTACCGCAAGAATCCGCAATGCAGATAGAATTTCAGGGGGCGGCACAGACCGTCACCGGTTCCATGCACCTGCTCCGCGCCGGAGGATCGACGATCCTCCTCGACTGCGGCATGTTCCAGGGGAGGCGTGAGGAGGCAAACGCGCGCAACCGGACATTCCCCTTCGACCCCCGTTCGATCAATGCGGTCGTCCTCTCCCATGCGCACATCGACCACAGCGGAAATCTCCCCGGCCTCGTAAAACAGGGCTACTCCGGCCCTATTTACAGCACCCTCGCCACCAAAGATCTCTGCGCGATCATGCTTGCGGATAGTGGCTTCATACAGGAAAAGGACGCGGAGTTCCTGAACAAGAAACTGGCCAGACAGAATCTCCCCCTGATCGAGCCGCTCTATACTTCCGACGACGCGGGAGCCGCGATGAAATTATTCAAGGGCCTCCCCTACCAGACTCCCTTCAACGTGACCCCGGACGTGACGGTCGAGTTTTTCGATGCGGGGCATATCCTCGGCTCGGCCTCCATCAAGGTTTCGGTCCGGGAAAACGGAACATCGAAGGTTTTCGGTTTTACCGGTGACCTCGGGAGGCGCGATATGCCGATCATCCGCGATCCCGTGTTCATGGGTGACGTCGGGTTGCTGATCAGCGAAAGCACCTACGGAGGGAAGCTGCACGACCCGCCGGAGAACATGGGACAACAGCTTGCTGCCGATCTGACCCGGACGATCGAGCGGGGCGGGAAAATCATCATGCCCGCGTTCAGCGTCGGGAGAACGCAGGATGTCGTCTACACCCTGCACCAGCTCTGGGACGCGGGAACGCTTCCCCGCATTCCGATCTATGTCGACAGTCCGCTCGCGGTCAATGCGACGGACATCTACAAGGCGCACCCCGAGTGTTTCGACGACGACGTCAATACGCACATCCGGCAGCACCACGACCCGTTCGGCCTGAGCCAGCTCAAGTACATCCGGTCCGTCGAAGAATCCATCAAGCTTAATGATTTGAAGGGCCCCTGCCTGATTATCGCCGCATCCGGAATGTGCGAGGGGGGCAGGATCCTGCACCACCTTGCAAACAACGTTTCCGACTCCCGGAACACCGTTCTCATGGTGGGATACCAGGCCGATCACACGCTCGGGAAACGGCTCGTGAACGGAGACGAGGAGGTCCGGATCCTGGGGACGATCTATAAGCGCAAGGCGGAAGTGATCGTCCACAATTCGTTCAGCGCCCATGCAGACGGGAACGAACTTCTCGCGTATATCGGCCAGTTCGACAAGAAGCTCCTCGGGCAAATTTACCTTGTGCACGGGGAAGCTGGACGCGCATCGGATCTGCAGGCCGGACTGACACGCCTCGGGTACAGGAATGTCGGGATCCCGGTGCGCGGCCAGAAGGCCGAACTATGAGGACGTTTTAATGCCCCTTACCACCGGCCTGGAAGGGAAGGTTGTTCTCATCACCGGGGGGAGCGGCGGAATCGGACGCGCCGTGGCCTCGGCCATGGCCGCGCAGGGGGCGAGGCTCGCAATCTGCGGACGCGATGAGCCGCGGCTCCAGCAGATTGTGGACGAACTCAGGTCGGGCCTCCGGACCGATATCATTTCGGTCAAAGCCAACATGACCAGGCTCAACGATATCCGGCGCTTCGTCGGCGCCGCGATGAGCAAATTCGGTCGGATCGATATCCTTGTGAACAACGCGGGCGGCATGCATGTCGGCGGGATATTGCAAACGTCCGAAGAGGACCTGGAGTATCACATTCAGCTCAAGCTCCTCGGATATATCCGCACCTCGCGTGAAGTGATCGAACATATGAAAGCCTGCGGCGGAGGAAAGATCATCAACATCGTCGGGATGGCGGGCAGGGAACCGGGCCCGTTGTTTCTCCTTCCGGGTGTGATCAATGCCGCTCTGCTCAATTTCACGAAGTCGCTGTCGAAGGGGCTCGAGGGGGATCATATCACTGTGAACAGCGTAAATCCCGGACCGTCCGACACGCCCCTCGCCGAGGAGACGATCAAGTCGATCGGTGCGCTCTCCCAGAAATCCCCCGGGGAAGTGCCGCCCCAGGCCCCGCCTCCCAAAGTTCCCGTCCGTCTCGCATCGCCCGGGGACGTGGCAAACGCCGTCCTGTTCCTTGCATCGGAAGCCGCAAGTTTCATCAACGGAACTTCGATCAATGTCGATGCCGGCGAGTCGCTTGGAATATGGTGAGCCTCCGGCCCGCGGTCGGAGCGGCGTGCTTCCTCTGTCTCCTCTCCCACGCGGCGCTGGGGCAGGACGACTATCCCGTCCTCAGGCCCGGCGAGGCCCGGCCCGACACCGTCTCGCGGCTCAACATCGCCTCGATCTCCTTCGACAAGATGATCAATACCAACCACTGGAACGGGCTTGCCCTGTTTCAGACGATGCAGGGCCCGTTCTCCGTCAAGCTGGCGGACCGGTTTCTCTCCACAATGATCCAGACCGACCGCAAACTCATCACGGACGAACATACGCTCGACCTCTCCCTCCAGCGCCGGCTCTGGACGCCGTTGAGCGCGGGGATGAAGGTTTCCTTTTTCAGCCTCTCCAACAATAAGGACATCGGGATCAGCGACGCCGCGACCCAGTCGCTCTACGGAGGGCTCTCCTATCAGCCTGTCAGCCACTTCACGATCGAGCCTTATATCGGCGTCCGCTATGACCACCAGCTCGATCAGCGCGATCACGGGCCCTCGTACCTGCTTGATCTTGCCGGGGACGGGCTCGACTACAACGGATACCGCACATTCCTCACCGGCAAGTGGGAGTATGACAAACTCACTCCCCGCACGCTCGAAACCCGAAACGCGCTGTTGAGCATCGAGAAGGTCTTCTTCGAACAGACGCAGAACTCTCTCCAGTTCATCTACTCCAGGAACCGGCGCGATTTCTACTTCGCGGCCGATTCCGACGTTCAGCGGGAGTTCGGCGTGGCCCAGAATATTGAGACACGCACAGAGGACGCCCTCGCGGTCGCCGATTCCCTGACCTACGGCTTTTCGGGCAGGATGTCGATGACGGTTCAGGGGAACCTCGCTTCCCGCTCGATCGGCCGTGAGGACCGGTTCAGAAGCGCATCCGGGACCACGCCGAACACGAACATCGACGAGATGAAACTGGAGAGCGCCGTCCGGCTCGACTACACGCCGTGGGACTCGTTTCGCGGGTCCGCCCAGTTCTCGTACCAGGAACGGGACGAGACCCATTCCGTGGAGGGAGAGCCGCTCACCCCCGCGGGCAACCCGGGCCCGGCGGCCCGCTCGGAGGAGAGAAAGAATAACCACTCCCGGCGAAGCTCCGTCTCCTCGAGGCTGACGATCGGGCTCCCCCCATCCGACACTCTCACGCTCTCCGCGTCGGGCAGCCTTCTCCGGTACGACACTCCGAGCGCGTTGAACGACGACGACCGCGACGAGTTGTGGTACATCGCGAGCTTCCTCTGGTCCCACCGCCTCAACCGGCACTTCACGTTCTGGATGCAGGCGAACGCCAACCTGAACCACCTCGTCTATGTCTTCTCGAGCCGGAGCGCCGACAATACGTGGAACAGGGTCATCCGTCTGGCGCCGCGGCTCGCCTGGTTGCCCTCGGGCGAATTCTCGTCGACCAACACGTTCGAGGTGCTCGCGAATTACACGGTGTACGATTTCGAGTCGCCTTCCTCGCCGATCCGGAGTTTCGCCTTCAGACAGTTTTCCTTCACCGATTCGTCGGGATGGGACCTCACGAACCGGCTCCGGCTGGAATGGTTCAGCGGAATCAGGCTCTATGAGCAGGGAGAGCTGCGGTGGTCGGATTTTTCCGAGCTTCCGTTGACCTCTTTCGAGGATCAAACGTATCTCGGCACGATCCGTTACCGCATGGGGCGGAGTTTGCTTTTTTCAACAGGTATTCGTTATTTTAGTCAGCGCAGATACATCTTCACGGGGCAGGAACGAAGTTTGGACCGCTTTTTGCGCAGCATTGGCCCGGTGACGGGCATCGTCTGGAACGTCGGCGAGCGGACCGAATTCTCAACGAACGGCTGGTTCGAAAACCAGACACAAACCGGTTCCGCCGGGCGTTCCTTCGCAAACATAACTATGTCCCTCACCGTACACATGTAAGCCAAAGAGCTCGATGCCAAAACGTGAACATAAGGTCTTCACACTTGTCCTGGTGAGCGCCCCGAACGAGATCATCAAGGTGGAGGAGTTCCTGGAGAAGATCAACGAGGATCTGGCGCTCGGGGACACCCGCTACAACAAGCTCCTGGTGGCGACGACCGAAGCGGTGAACAACGGGATCATCCACGGGAACAAGCGCGATCCGAAGAAGAAAGTCACGCTGACGTGCGAGGTGAACAACTCGTCCCTCACCGTGAAGGTTCAGGACGAAGGAGGCGGGGTGAACCCCGAAGCGTTACCGAATCCGCTGGCGGAGGAGAACCTGCTCCGCGAAAACGGGCGCGGCGTGTTCCTCATGCGGACACTGATGGACAGCGTGGAGTTCGAGCGGCTTGAAGGCGGGGCGAAGGTCGTGATGAAGATGGATCTGGGAGCCTGACCCTGCTATAGTTTCAGCTTGGCGATATTCGATTTTACTTCCTCCGCAGATTTCGTAAGAGCGGCTTTTTCCTCCTCCGAAAGAGATATTTCGAGCACCTGCTCGATCCCCTTCCTCCCCAGCTTCACCGGCACCCCGATATACGTATCCCGAAGGCCGTACTCTCCCTGAAGGTACGCGGCGCACGGAAGGATTCTCTTCTTGTCCTTCACAATCGCCTCCACCATTTCCACCGCGGCTGCGGACGGGGCGTAATAGGCGCTTCCGGTCTTCAGGTAGTTGACGATTTCGATGCCGCCGTCCCTCGTGCGCTTCACCAGCTTCTCGATCGCGGGGCGGTCGAGGAACTCCGAGAGCGGAACGCCTGCAATCGTCGTATATCGCACGAGCGGGACCATGGAGTCGCCGTGCCCGCCGAGCACCAGCGCCTGGATGTCTTCCACGGAAACGCCGAGCTCCATCGAGATAAACGTGCGATAGCGCGCGGTGTCGAGGATGCCCGCCATGCCGATCACCCTGTGCCGCTCGAACCCGCTCACCTTGTAGGCCACGTACGTCATGACATCGAGCGGATTGGAGACCACGATCAGGATCGCCTGGGGCGACTTGGCGACCACCGCTTCCGTCACTCCCTTCACGATCCCGGCGTTCGTCTCCTGGAGCTGCTCGCGCGTCATGCCGGGCTTCCGGGCGATCCCGGCGGTGATGACCACAATGTTCGATCCCGCCGTGTCGTCATAGGAATTGGAGCCGCGGACGCGCGCATCGGTCCCGCTGATCGGAGCCGATTCGTACATGTCGAGGCCCTTCCCCTGCGGCAGCCCTTCGACGATGTCGACGAGCACGACTTCGTTGGCAAGCTCCTTGTCGACAATGCGTTGCGCGACAGTGGCGCCGACGTTTCCAGCCCCGACGACGGTAATCTTCATCGTACAGTCCTTCAAATGGTGTGAGTGTTTTCCGGGGAACCCGAGGTCAGAACGGTGCCCGCGGACGCGGGCACTGAGATCGCATGATGTGCGGCCGGCGTTAGGCCGGGGTGATGCTTACCACTTTGGACGACTTCCCGTACCGGCGGAACGAGACGACGCCTTCCTTCAGCGCATAGAGCGTGTCGTCGCTGCCGACGCCGACGTTGACGCCCGGCGCGAACCGGGTGCCGCGCTGGCGGACCAGAATGCTTCCGGCGGTCACTTTTTCCCCGCCAAACCTCTTTACTCCGAGACGCTGCGAATTGCTGTCGCGTCCGTTGCGTGAACTTCCGCCGCCTTTTTTATGTGCCATATCCTGATGCTCCTGAAATCAAAAAGAGAGATCCTTCGGTCGCTTCGCTCCCTCGGGATGACGATGATTCGATTATGCGATGCCGGTGATTTCGATTTCGGTGTACTGCTGCCGGTGACCGCGGCGGACGCGATAACCCTTGCGCCGCTTTTTCTTGAACACGATGACCGTATCGTCCTTTACGTGGCCGAGGACCTTCGCCTCGATGGAGGCGCTCTTGACGAAAGGATTGCCGATTTTCACGCCCGTCTCATCGGAGACGAGCAGAACGCGGTCGAACTTCACCGTGCTCCCCACTTCGTTCGAAAGTCTTGGAACGTGGACCCGTTCAGCGGGGCTCACCTTCATCTGCTGCCCTGAGATATCGACGACCGCAAACATGACGATTTTATCCTGATTTACTGGTTCTAAAGGGAAATTTGGTGGAATAATCTACCAAAATTATCGCTTAAAGTCAATGAGATCCTGAGGCGGGGAGAGTCAGCGGAGAGGCCCGATCCGGTCGATCGCCGCCTGACGGGTGACGGCAAAGACGGTAACGCGCCGAGGGTAAACGACCGCAGCCTAAAGGCTGCGGCTACCAAGCCCGAGGCCTCGGTAGCCGCGACCTTCAGGTCGCGGAACGAGAGGGCGACGAAACTCAACCAGACCTTGCATTCAGGTTGACTTTTAATTCGTTTTTTTTTATGTTCAGGTACCTTTCAGCGCTAGAACGAGTATCTTCGGGGCGTCGGTTTCCTAACTCATCCATCCGGGCAAATCCCGTGTGCAGTCTTCAAACGCGCAGATCATGAAGAAGAAAACAGTCCTTATCGTCGAAGATAGCCCCGGCTTTTCCGAGCTCATGAAATTCGTCGTGGAGGATGAAGGCTTCAAGGGCGTCCTTTTTCCGCTCGAGGAAAACTTCCTACAGTGGGTGGACAAGGAAAAACCCTCCGCAATCATCATGGATCTGGCCCTCAACCGGCTCAGCGGCTTCGATCTGATCCGGGAGCTCAAAGACCATTCGAAACACAAGTCGGTCCCCGTCATCGTCATTACGGGCCGCGATCTGGATGTGAAGGACATCGCGACGCTCAAGATGCACGGAATCCCCTATTTGCGAAAGGGGCGCGTCGACATGCACGAAATCCACCAAACGATACGAAATGTGGTCCTGAATACGGATTCGTAGACCCCTCCCCGCAAAGCCTCAAAAAAAACCCTCCAAACCGCTTCATTCCCGCGTACTGCGCGGTTTTCTCAAATATGTATCTGAACGACCCCCGGCTCCGCGTCACATCTATTGCTATTTGTCATTGACACAGGTATATTTATTGGTAGGAAGACTAATCCCAAGGAGGGATGTATGGTATCAGCAATCTTGAGCAAAATCCCGTTGCTGTTGGAGTGGGGCGTGTCGCTGGGAATCACCATCTATCTGGCTCTCGGCGTCATCAACACGTATCTCGTTGTGATGGAGTCGTAAGAACGCACTCCTTCTCACGTTGACGCTTTTCCGCCCCGAAATCCCAGCACTCGCAGTCCGTTCAGTATAACGAGGAGCGTTGCTCCGTCGTCAGCCAGTACCGCCATCCAGAGCGTCGCAACCCCCGCAACGGCAAGGACCATGAAGACGATCTTCGTCAGGAGAGAGATCAGGATATTCTGCCTGATCACGGAGAGAGTCCTCCTGCTCAGCTGAATTGTGGAGACCAGCCTGGAAAGGTCGTCCGACATCAACACGATATCGGCGGTTTCAAGCGCGACGTCCGTGCCGGACCCCCCCATCGCAATCCCCACCGATGACGCCGCAAGAGCCGGCGCGTCGTTGATTCCGTCTCCGACCATCGCAACGCTCCCGTATTCCTTCTTCAGGGCGCGGATCCTCTCCACTTTTTCATCGGGAAGCATTCCCGCGTAATACTCGTCGATACCCGTCCTCTGCGCAATCACCCTGGCGGTCCCTTCGTTGTCCCCGGTCAGCATGATGACTTTCTGAATCCCCTCCGCGTGCAACTCCCGGGTGATCCCGGCGCTTCCGGATCGAACCGCGTCGGCGATCGCAATAATCCCGAGGGCCTCGGTTTCGGTGCCGAGGATGATCGCCGTCTTGCCGTCTCCCTCCAGCTGCCGGAGGAGCGCTTCCACCCTGGGCGAGCAGATCTTCTTCTCTTCGATCAGCGCGTGGTTCCCGACGACGTAGGCCACCCCGTCGATCGTCGCGCGGACCCCTTTTCCGGTGAGGGATTCAAACTGTTGGTAGGCAATGTTGTCGATCGACAGCTCTTCCTCGTCGGCCCGTTTCAGGATTGCGGCCGCGAGATGGTGTTCGGATCTCGCCTCGACCGCGGCGGTAAGCTGAATGATCTGGTTTCTGGTCAGCGAATCGAGCGGGACCACGTCCGTCACCCGCGGCGCGCCCTCCGTCAACGTTCCTGTTTTATCGAATGCGATCGCGCGAACCCGGCCGATTTCTTCGAGGTGGCGGCCACCCTTGATGAGGACTCCCTTCCTCGCGGCGTTGGAGAGGCCGCTCACGATCGTAACCGGTGTCGAGATCACGAGCGCGCACGGGCAGGCAATGACGAGCAGGACGAGCGACCGGTAAAACCAGACGCCGAAGGGTTGATGGAACAGCAGGGGGAGAAGGACTGCAACCGCAACGGCCGCGGAGATGATCACGGGAGTGTAGATCCGGGCGAACCGGTCGGTGACGTTCTGCACCGGAGCGCGCTCCGTCTGGGCCTCCTCCACCATCCGGACGATCCGCGATAACGTCGTGTCGCGAAATAACCTCGTTACTCGCACCTCGAGCATGCCGCGCTCGTTGAGACTTCCGGCAAAAATCTCATGACCCGTCCGTTTCAGGACCGGGAGCGACTCTCCGGTGATCGGCGCCTGGTTCACCGCCGACTCGCCCGATTCGACCACGCCGTCGAGCGGGATGCGCTCTCCCGGTTTGATGACGATCCGCTCGCCGACACCGACTTCCTCGACTCTTACCGTCACCTCCGCCGTCCGGCGCCTGACCGTGGCCATCGCCGGGGAGAGATTCAGCAATGACCGTATCGCCTTGCGCGAGCGCTCCATCGTGTAACGCTCAAGCAACTGCGAAAGCGAAAAGAGAACGATGACCGCCGCCCCCTCCTCCCACTTTCCGATGACAAGTGCGCCGGCTGTCGCGATCGTCATGAGGAAGTTCATGTCGAGAGCCAGGTTCTTCCCGGCTTTGAACCCCTTCACGGCGATCCGCCAGCCCCCGGCGGCGATCGAACAGAGAAAGAGGGGTATCAGAACGGGCTGCGGAGCGCCGGCGAAGCCGGCGATGATCCCCGCGGCGAGAAACAGACAGGCGGTAAGGGTAAAGAGAAGGTGGTTGCGGCGCTCCCAGAACGTCTGCGGCTCGTCGAGGCCCTGATCCGATCTTGCGCTGAATCCGATATCAAGGAGCGCCCCGACGATCGATTCGACCGTGCAGGAATGCCGCACGGTCAGCGTCCTGGAGATCAGGTTGAAGCTGAAACTCTCGATCCCCGGGGTCTGGTCGAGTTTCTTCCGGATCAGGTGTTCTTCATCCGCACAGCAAAGAGCCTCAACCTGGAATATGGTCGTCAAGGCCGCCACAAATGGGCGTCACTTCGCGCCCGTCCGCCTGTATTTCTCCTTGTACTTTTCGTACAGGTGGGTGTGCTTGCTGTTGAGGCTGATGTTCTTTCCACGGATGAATTCCATCTCCACGTGAGTCATGATTTCCAGCGGATCGCCGTCGGTCACGATGAGCGTGGCGTCCTTTCCGACCTCGAGGGATCCGACGCGGTCCGCGATCCCAAGGATCTGCGCGGGATAGAGGGTGACGGCTTTGAGCGCTTCCTCCCTCGGCAATCCGTATGATGCGGCGGTGGCGGCGTGGTACGGCACGTTGCGCTCGTTCGAACCTCCGCCGTCCCCCGCTATGCAAAAGCGCACGCCGGCTTCCGACAGTTTCTTGGGAAGCGTAAACGCCTCATCGTACGCCTCCCAGCTCCGCCAGGGCGTCCGGTGTATCGGATTGACGATGACGGCGACATCCTTCTCCTTGAGCACGTTGGCGATCCGCCATGAATCATATCCTCCCACGAGGATGAGCTTGACGTTCTCCTGCCCCGCCCAGGCCACGGCAGCCTCGATTTGTTCGATCTCCTCGGCGTTCATAAGGACCGGAACCGCCCGGTTCAGAACCGGCGCCATGGCTTCCCATCGCAGGTCGGTCTTATGGAACGGAATATTCGCCTGCGTCTCGGATTGTTTCGCCTTCAGATAGGCCCTCGCATCGAGGAAGGCCCCGCGCAATTCATTCAGATTCTTGTCGCGCGCCTTCTTCTGATCCTCCTCCGAACGCTGCTCCCACCAGGCATGGTTGATCCGCATGGAGGGCCAGTTCACGACCATTCCGACGGGCGCCTTGAGAGTCATCTCCTCCCATGTCCAACCGTCGAGCTCGATCGCAGCCGCCGATCCGCTGATCGCACCCCCGTCGGGCATCGTCAGGGCAACCGTCACGCCGTTGGCGCGCGTCACCGGGATGATTTCACTCTCGGGATTCACCGCCACTTCGGCGCGAATGTTCGGGTTCACGCTTCCGCTTTCATTGACATCGCGGGAAGCCCGCACCGCGTCGATCTCGACCAGCCCGATTGCGGACCGGGCGTCGATGAGCCCGGGGTAGACGTGTTTCCCGCGGATGTCGATTTTTTCGGCTCCCGCTCCGGGGTCGACGTTCGCCCCGATCGCGGTCAACTTTCCCTTATCGAAGAGGAGGGTCCCGTTTTCGATGACCGAACCGCTGACCGTATGAATCGTTCCCCCGACAAGCGCGATGGGGTGATCCTGTTTCTTCGCGGGAGTTTCGGATGCGCGCGCAGGCAAGACGCACACGATGACGGACAGGCAAAGGGCAATTAATATCGTTTTCATGTTAGCGTAGCTCCTTTCCCGACTCTTCTTCATGGCACGAGTAGGGCTCTTTGTCTTCCATCGATGCGGTCGGCTTCGAATCCATCGAGCCTCCCTTTTTCGACTGGAGCGCTTTCTGGGTTAGGGCGGCGCGCTCGCGGGTCACTTCGTCGTTCATCGTCCGGTCCTCCTCCCGGTCGAAATATCTCCGCCCGTCGATCCACGTCTGTTCGCAGATTGAGTAGGTGGAGAGAGGGTTCCCGCTCCAGACGACGAAGTCGGCGTCTTTCCCCGTCTCAAGCGATCCGACCCGTTTGTCGACGCGAAGCTGTTTCGCCGGATTGATCGTGACAAATTTCAGCGCCTCCTCCTGGGAGAGCCCCCCGTACTTCACCGCTTTGGCCGCCTCTGTGTTGAGCCTTCGGGCGAGCTCGTCGCTGTCGGAATTGAACGACACCGTCACTCCGGCGTCGTGCATCAGGGCCCCGTTATAGGGGATGGCGTCATACACCTCGATCTTGTACGCCCACCAGTCGCTGAACGTCGATCCCCCCGCGCCGTGCGCCGCAATCTGGTCCGCGACCTTGTATCCCTCGAGAACGTGCTGGAATGTCCCGATCCTGAACCCGAAATCCTCTGCGAGGCGCATCAGCATCTCGATTTCATCCTGCCGGTAGGAATGGCAATGCACGATGCGCTTCCCTTTCAGGATCTCCACCATCGTCTCGAGTCGCAGGTCGTGCCGGGGAGGGATCTTGAATTTGCCGCTCTCGAAATCCTTCCATGTCCGCTCGTAATCGAGCGCCGCCCGGAATTCGTCCCGGATGGTCTGCTCCACGCCCTGCCTCGTCTGGGGATAGCGGGTGGTATATTTGTCGCCCCAGTTGCTTTGCTTCACATTCTCTCCCAGGGCAAACTTGATGGTGGGCGGAGCCCCTTCAAACTTCATCTCCTCGGGCAACAAGCCCCAGCGCAGTTTGATGGGCTGGCACTGGCCGCCGATCGGGTTCGCGGAGCCATGGAGCACGTGCGCGACCGTTAATCCGCCCGCGAGTTCACGGTAGATGGAGATGTCGTTTGCGTCGATGGCGTCTCCGATCCGCACCTCTGCCGTAATCGCGGAGCCCGCTTCGTTGACGCTTCCCGAGACCGCGGTGTGCGAATGGCAGTCGATCAAACCCGGTGTGATATGCTTCCCGTTTCCGTCCACGATCACCGCGTCCTTGGGCGCCGCGAGGTGCTTTCCCACGTTGACGATCTTTCCGCCCGACATCAACACGTCGGTGTGCTCAAGAGTCCCCTGCGGGCCGCACGTCCAGACGGTCGCGTCGCGGACCATCAGATGAGAGGGCTGTGCGGGCGCTTTTGCCCGACCGAATGCCACCGGAGGATAGACTGCGGTGAACATCGAGGGGGAGACCGGCTTGGCTTTCGACGTATCGGGCTCCGGCTTGAAGGCCGCCGAGCGGTGTGCGCTCCAGCTGAAACGCTTCCCGTCTGCAAGTTCGCCGCTTCCTATCATCCGCTCTCCGCTCACCGTTCCCGACATCCGGATGACCCGGTCCATTCCGACCGAATCGCCGTTAAATGAAAGTTCCAGGAGAAGGTTCGCCAGCGAAACGTTCGTCGGTTTCACTTCCCTCCCGTTCCGTTTCAACGTCCCCTGCAAGGCGCCGGCGTCCCCTTTCAGGTTCAACGTAAGGTCATTCACGGGCGCTCCGGCAAGTTCGAGAGTCCATTCGCCGCGCAGATCGACCTCGGGCTTCGGCTTGGCCTCGTAGCGCTTTCCGTCCACCCAGGTTTCGAGGATCTTTGTTTTTTCATTGAAGATATCGCTGTCTGCGACGACGAAATTTGCCAGCTTTCCGGGGGCAAGCGTTCCGGCCTTCTGGTCGATCCCGTACAACTTCGCGGGGACCGTTGTCAGCGCCGCAAGGGCCGCATCCCGGGAGAGGCCCCGCTCGATCGCCTTGCGCAGATTGGCCGGGAACGTCGAGGCGTCTTTCAGCGTGGCGGTGGTAAGAGCGAACGTGATCCCTGCGTCGTAGAGTTTTTTTGGATTCTCGGGCGCTTCGTCCCAGTAACGAAGATCTTCAAGGCTCGCGTTGAGCGCCTCTTCGGGCGATTGGACCGCGGGGGCGTCGGGAAAATTCACCGGCAGGACGATCGGAAGCCCCGTCGCCTTGACCGCATCGATCCGCCGGTACTCGTAGCCGCTGCCGCGCACCCAGGCCTTTAGACTGAACTCCTTCGCGATTCTGGCCGCCCGCAGCAGGCTCTGCTCGTCGGTCGATTCGAACATGACGGGCTGCCCCCCGCTGATCGCGCCCTCAAGGGCGGCGAGCTCCGCAACGAATTCAGGACGAGGCTCCGACGGATACTTTGCCGAAGCCTGCATCGCGCTCCGGTACCATTGCGCGTCGAGGAACGTTTGGCGGATCAGGGCGATGGTTCCGATCAGGGAATTGGGATAGGCGTCGCCGTTCGAGTTCTCGAATGTCACATGCTGGGCGACGCGGGGCTTGACAAGAAGGTCGTTGGGTGTTCCCTCGCCAAGGTCGAAGACTGCGCTCGATCCGCGGAAGATTCCTTTCTGGGGAAGCACGAGCACGGTGGTGAATCCCATGCCCCGCAACTTTTCCGCCGCCTTTGAATCGGGCATGAACATCTCGTCCGCATTCTGCGAGGAGAGAACGAATTCATTCCAGTGTTTCGGCCCGCGTGCGTCCGGCGGTTTTGGGGGAGGCGGCTGGTCCTGGCCCGGGGTGGGTTTCTTCGGAACCCCGACATCCGAGTAGCTGTCGATGAATCCGGGGTAGATGGTCATGCCCGAGAGGTCCCAGACGCGGGCGTCCGCCGGAACCGCGACCGAGGCGCCGACCGCGACGATCGTTCCGTCGCGAATGACGAGCGTTCCTTTCTCGATCACTTTGCCGGGGGCGGTGACGATTCTCGCGTTCGTAAAGGCGTGGACGCTGGGTGTATTTTGATGGATGCCGACCGCCGGTTTTACCTGGCCGGAACCGGTGGATCCGAAGAGACAAATTGCCGTCGCGAGTACGAACGAGAAAACGCCGGCCCTGCCTGGCTTGATGCAACTGAACATAGGGACTCCTGTGATGAGTAAAGGGATGACGCGAGGTGAACGAACCGTTCTATAAACGGCCTGGAGGTACGGAAGTTTCACCACTGTTGAAATTAGCTCTTTTAAGAGGGAAAAGCAAGGGACAGGCAGTCTCTCACTCTATTATTGTCATCCTGAGCGCAGCGAAGGATCTCCGTCCGTCCGAATGGCAAAAAGCCAGATCCTTCGGTCGCTACGCTCCTTCAGGATGACAACCAACGGGAAACTGAGGCATTACCGGGGGGCGGGACGGCTTAAAGCAATCTCTCCTTCAGAGCCTTTGCAACCGCCGCGCTGCGGCTGTGAACCTGGAGCTCCGTGTAGATATTTCTGAGGTGGGTATCGACTGTGTGGAAGCTGATTCCGAGGTCCTTGGCGATCTCCTTGTTCGGACATCCCTCCACGAGGCGTTGAAGGATTTCCCTCTCCATCCTTGTGATTTCGTAGTTTCCTCTCGGTGCCCCCATTTCCGTAAACATTTCCAGGACTTTCCGTGCGATCTGTCCGCTCATGGGAGCGCCGCCTTTGAGGATATCCGTCAGAGACCGGATGATCTCGTCAGGCCGGACGCTTTTGAGAAGATATCCCGAAGCGCCTGCACATATCGCCCGGAATATTTTATCGCTGTCGTCGAAGGCCGTCAGCATAATGACCTGAATCGAAGGGGCGAGAAGCTTTACTCTTACGATCCCTTCGATGCCGTCCATTCCCGGCAGCCCGATATCCATCAGGAGGATATCCGGCGCAGCCTCGGTTTGCAATTGCGTCAGCGCGTCTTCACACGACGGAGCGGAAAACTCACAGGTCAGGCCTTCGGTCTCGTCGATGAGATCTTTGATGTTGGCCCGGAACCGCTCGTTGTCTTCCACCAACCAGACGGATGTTTCATGGCCGGTCCGCGGGAAAGAAATGTCAGTCATGTCCACAGTATACCGTAATAACTCCCTCCTCGCAATCACGTATTCACGGGGGGCACCCCCGTGGTTGTCATAACTTTCCCCACAACTTCGCCGTCGTCCCTTTCCCGCGCTCCGAGCTGATCTCGAAGTTTCCCCCGATCGTCAACGCCCGGCTCCTCAGGTTGCCGAGGCCGTTGCCCGCCGGTTTCCATGCGGGGTCAGCTGGCGAAAGCGGACTGAACCCCCGCCCGTTATCCCAAACGACAACTTCCAGCACCCGGTCCCGTTGCTCGACACGGATCTCGACTCTCGTGGCAGACGCGTGTTTGACAACGTTGGTGAGAATCTCCTTGAATGCGAGAAAGAAGTTTCTCTTGAATTCGAGAGTGGTCCGGACTGAGCTTCCCCCCGCGGGCGCATGAAGCTCGTAATCGATATCCGCAAGCAACGTTGAGGCGATCTCTTTCAATCGCAGGAACAGATCTTCAAGCGTGTCGTTTCCCGGCTTGATAAACCATACGATATCCCTCATTCCCTCGGAGGTCGTCACCGCGGTATCATAAATCTCGGCAAGTTTGAGTTTTGTCGCTTCTGTCAAATCCGGCGTCCGCTGCAACACCCTGCTCACCATTGCAATCGCGCTCAGGTTGCTCCCCACATCGTCGTGCAGGTCGTCGGCAATGCGGAGCCTGAGACGTTCGACCGCAAGGAGTCTCCCGAGCCTGTACCGGTAGGCGGTATAGAGCGCGCATCCGAAAAGGGCCGCAACCAGGATGCGAAACCACCACGTCCGCCAGTACGGCGGCGTGATCATAATCGAGATGGAGGCGCCCGCCTCGTTCCAGACGTTGCTGCTATTGCACCCTTTGACGCGGAAAATGTAGCCCCCGGGATCCAGATTGGCATAGCTCGTAAAGTTGCGGGTGCCCGCATCGACCCACTTTTCGTCAATCCCCTCCATCTTATAGGCAAACCTGTTGCGCCGGGGGTTGGAATAATCAAGCGCTGCAAAGGTAAAGGAAAAAAAATTCTGGTCATGCGAGAGCCGCACTTCGCTTGAGTTCAGGACAGAAGCGGGGAGCGCGCTGTCGAACACCGAAACACTTGTAATCACGATCACCGGAGCAGGCGGGTGATCGGGAACATCCGCGGGCGAAAACTCCATGAATCCGTCCGAGCCGCCCGCGAGAAGGCGCCCGGCATCGTCGCGATAGAACGCTGAAAAGAATTCCTTGAATTGCAGCCCGTTCTGCTCGTCAAACCTCTCGAACTCCCTGCTTTTCGGACTGAATCTCCCGAGCCCGATGGCCGTGGATAACCACAGGTCGCCGTCGCGGTCGATCGAGATTCCGAAGATGTGCCCGTCCCGAAGGTCTTCAATCGGGAATCGCCCGTACACTCCGCTCCGGGGGTCGAAGGAGACGAGACCGGCCCGCGTGCTGAGCCAAAGCAAACCGTCCGGATCTTCGGCGATTTGGTCGATGCGATTCTCTCCGACGCCCGGAGAGTCGGCGGGACACAGATATCGCGTAATTTTTCCGCTGGAATCAATCTTGTTCAACCCCCTCCCGTACGTTGCCACCCAACTATTCGAGAGGCGATCTTCAACGATCCCGGAAACTGTGTTCCCTCCTGTTTGACGCGCGTCGCCGGGATCATCCAGAAAATTTTCGAACCGGTGCATCCCGCCTGGGAGCAACCGCGAGAGCCCCCCTTTCGTACAGAACCAGACGGCGCCGTTCCGGTCCTCATGAATTTCGTTTATTTCATCCCCCGAAAGACTGGTCGAATCCCCCTCGACATGCCGGTCGATGATCATCTGTTTCCGGCGATGATCGAGCATTCCGAGTCCCCGGGAAGTCCCGATCCAGAGATTTCCGTTCCGGTCCTCGGCGAGAGATCCTATGTCGTTGCTGGGAAGAGAGAGCGGATCGCCCGAATCGTGTTCAAAGTGGCTGATACGGCGGTACCTCCCGTCAACCCGCCGGAGACCCTCCAACCCCCCGCCCCACAACCCCAACCAGAGAATTCCCGTCCGGTCCCGGCAAAACGAGAGGACGGCCCCCCGGTCAAGTTGGAGCGAGTCTTGATTGCGCAAATGGTTGGCGAACGGGTTCGATGAGACGAGGAGCTTGGTGACGCCGCTGCGCGTTCCGATCCAGAGAAGAAGATTCGCCTTGCCTGTGGCGACCGGATCGAAGTACAACGCTCTGATTTTACTCAGCGAGCGGGCCAGCTCACCCGAGGCGGGAAAGCGAGTGAGGACTTCGCCGCGATAGTTGAGCAACCCCAGGTCTGATGCGGCAATCCACAAACTGCCCGCCGGATCGCGCGCCATCGACCAGATTGTATGCCGGATCGGCGAAGGGAGGCTTACCCGCCGGATCTGACGGCTCGCCGGTTCGAGAACATTCAAGCCATTATCGGTGCCGATCCATATGTCGCGATTTTCGGCTTCGCACAGAGAGGTCACGTGATCCGAAAGCAACCGGCGATCCTCCCGCCCTGCGGCACGATAGGAGACAATCGTTGAGGTTGCAGGATCAAGACAGTTGAGACCGCCGCCGAGGGTTCCGATCCAGAGGGTTCCCGATCGATCGGCCAGGAGCGCGGTGATGCGATCGTCGCTCAGTCCCTTCCCTGTGGTGTATCGCCGCACCGCTTTTGTTCTTTGATTGTACCCAAACAGCCCGTGAGACTCTGTTCCTATCCAGATCGTGCCGTTTGAGTCGTTCACAATCGAACGAACTCTGACCTCCGAGAATTCCGCCTCGGGGAGAAAGGAGTCAAACAGTTCCGTCTTGAGATCGAACCTCCAGAGCCCCTTTCCGGTGGAGAGCAGCGGTGATCCGTCGTCCATTCGAAGAATCTTTGTGATATTATCTCTATTGCGAATCGGTTCGTAGCCGTTCGGATATTCTTTGACCTGATACCCGTCGTATTTGAACAGGCCCCGGGTTGTTGCAACCCAGAGAAAACCGCGATCGTCACGGATGATATCATTGATGAGTCCGAAGTTCGGGAGCGGTATGTCTTCATACCTGATCAGGTACTTATCGAGGGAGAGCAGTTTATCTGGAGTAACGGGGTGGATCATGCTGTCGGATGTGCCGGTTGGGGCCGCCGGCCGGGAAGCCTGGATGCCCGCGGGTGAGGCGAGATCCAAAACACTCCAAAGGAGAGCAATGATACCAATGAGCCTGGGGGGAACCTGCATCGGACGGTTTGCCTTTCAGCTCAATAGTAGCCAAAAGAGGGTGAAGAGTCAACTCTTTCCCGTGATTACGTGATTGCCAACCCGGTTTCGGGAGGGTACATTACTGCATGACTAACATAATGGAGAAATTATGATTCGAGGTACGTTCGGGTGGAGGCTCAAAAAAACGATGACGATTCTTGTTGTCATTGCTCTGATCTTCGCGGCAAAAAATTCTGCGGAAGCACAGTACACGCAGCAAGGAAGCAAGCTCGTCGGCACCGGTGCCGTACCTTTTCCTGGGGAAGGCGTCTCCGTCGCCATTTCGGCCGACAGCAGCACTGCAATAGTGGGTGGAGACCTGGACAGCAACCAAAGGGGCGCGGCGTGGGTCTTCACACGCACGGATAGTTCCTGGACACAACAAGGATCGAAGCTTTTCGGCACAGGCTCTATAGGTTTCGCCCGACAAGGCCACTCGGTAGCCATTTCCGCCGATGGCAATACGGCAATCGTGGGTGGGCAGAACGACAGTGGGATGGGTGCGGTCTGGGTCTTCACACGCTCCGGAGGCGTGTGGACGCAGCAGGGCGCGAAGCTCGTCGGCACCGGCGCTGTTGGTCCCGCCGAACAAGGTCAGTCGGTCTCCCTCTCCGCCGACGGCAATACGGCAATTGTCGGTGGACCGCTCGACAATGGAAACGCCGGTGCGGCATGGATCTTCACGCGCGCAGGCGGTGTGTGGGCCCAACAAGGATCGAAGCTTGTCGGCACGGGCGGTGTGGGGAATGCCCGACAAGGCGCCTCGGTCGCCCTTTCCGCCGACGGCAATACGGCAATCGTCGGTGGAAATTCCGACAATAGTAGCGCCGGAGCGGCATGGGTCTTCACGCGCAGCGGCCTTCCACCCGTGTGGACGCAGCAGGGATCGAAGCTTGTCGGCACCGGCGCTGTTGGTGCCGCCGCACAAGGTCAGTCGGTCGCCCTTTCCGCCGACGGCAGTACATCAATCATCGGTGGATTCTTCGACAACGGTAACGCCGGAGCGGCGTGGGTCTTCACACGCAATGGCGTTACATTGCTGTGGACGCAGCAGGGATCGAAGCTTGTCGGCACCGGCGCCGTGGGCGCTGCTTTCCAGGGCTCTTCCGTCTCCCTGTCCGGCGACGGCAATATGGCGATCGTCGGTGGACAAGGCGACAGTAGTAATTGGGGTGCTTCCTGGGTCTTCACGCGCAGTGGCCTTCCTCTCGCGTGGGCGCAGCAGGGATCGAAGCTTGTCGGCACGGGCGGTGTGGGGGGTGCCCGACAAGGCGTCTCAGCCGCCCTTTCCTCCTCTGGCACCTTCTTGATCGTGGGTGGGCATACCGATAATGCAAATCGGGGAGCCGCGTGGATCTTCACACGCTCCGGAGGTGTGTGGACCCAGCAAGGATCGAAGCTTTTCGGCACAGGCTCGGTGGGTCGAGCCGGACAAGGTCAGTCGGTCTCTCTTTCCGCCGACGGCAATACGGCAATCGTGGGTGGACAGTTCGACAGTAATTATGCTGGTGCCGCGTGGGTCTTCACGCGGACAGCCGGTGCCTGGACCCAGCAGGGGACGAAGCTCGTCGGCACGGGCGGGGTGGGCCCCGTTTACCAAGGCGCCTCAGTCGCCCTCTCCGCCGATGGGAATACGGCGATCGTGGGTGGACCGCTCGACAGTAATTATGCTGGTGCCGCATGGGTATTCGTGCGGACAGGCGGTGTGTGGTCGCAACAGGGACCGAAACTAGTCGGTACGGGCGCTGTCGGGGGTGCCGAACAAGGTTACTCAGTCTCCATTTCTGCCGACGGCAATACGGCGATCGTGGGTGGACCGATCGACAACACCCAAAAGGGTGCTGCCTGGGTCTTCACACGCTCCGGAGGTGTGTGGACGCAGCAGGGGTCGAAGCTCGTCGGCCTGGACGCCGCCGCAGGTACTGGCCGTGAGGGCTACGCAGTTGCCCTTTCCGCCGATGGCAATACGGCAATCGTAGGGGGAGACGGCGACAATGGTAATGCAGGTGCGGCCTGGATCTATACACGCTCGGGAGGTTTGTGGAACCAGCAGGGACCAAAACTTGTCGGCTCAGGGCCGGTATTGGGACCTGGCAACAGAGGCTCCTCAGTCGCTCTCTCCGCAGATGGCAATACAGCGATTGAGGGGGGGTATAGTTACCATAGTAATAGCGGTGCCGCGTGGGTCTTCACGCGCTCAGCCGGTGTCTGGACGCAGCAGACCCTTCTCGCCGGCACAGGGGCGGTGGACCCTGCTAAAAGAGGAACCTCAGTCTCCCTTACCGCCGATGGCAATACGGCAATCGTCGGTGGACCGCTCGACAATGGAAACGCCGGAGCGGCGTGGGCCTTCACACGCTCAGGGAGTGTGTGGACTCAACTTGGTAGCAAGCTCGTCGGCACGGGGACCAGCGGTGCTTACCAGGGCTTCTCAGCGTCCCTTTCCGCCGATGGCAACACCGTCATCGCGGGTGGACCGACCGACAATGAAAACGCCGGTGCGGCATGGGTGTTCGTGAGAGCACAAACGACGTTCCAGGATACGGTGGCGAACGGATGGAACATGCTCTCGGTGCAGGTGACCCCGGATGATTACCATAAGTCGATTCTCTTTCCCTCTGCAATATCAAACGCGTTCGCCTACCAGGGGGGTTACGTCACGCAACCCGTTCTTGAAAATGGGAAAGGATACTGGGTGAAGTTCAACGGGGATCAAATCGACTCGATCACCGGTTATCCCCGGACGACGGACTCGATTGATGTAGTGCCGGGATGGAACATCGTCGGATCGATAAGCGTCCCCGTCAACGTTTCCAGCATCACGAGCGCGCCCGGTAGTCTGGTCACATCGCCATTCTTCGGTTATAACAGCGCATACACGATTGCCACGACAATCGATCCCGGAAAGGCCTACTGGGTGAAGACAAACAATGCGGGAAAGTTATATCTGAGCTCGGCGGGCGCCGTGCCACAAGCAGGACGGATCAGGATTGTCGAAGGGAGAGACGCTCCCCCTTCTCCGCCGGAGCAATCCGGGGTTGCGGAACCGGGACAACGTCCCGCGGAATTTGCGCTCGGCCAGAATTATCCCAATCCGTTTAACCCATCGACAATTGTCAGGTATCAATTGCCGTACCAGAGCCATGTGGTGTTACGGGTGTACGATCTGCTCGGGCAGGATGTTGCGACCCTGGTGGACGGGGTTCAGGATCCGGGGTACAAGTCGGTCAGCTGGGACGCCAGCGGGGTTTCGAGCGGCATCTACTATTATCGATTGACGGCGGGGACGTTCACCCTGACAAAGAGAATGATCGTCGTCAAATAGAGCATCGGCAACTCCGGCGAGCTCTGCCAGTTTCAAAGAGATGTTCCCCCGCAAGGGCCGGAACATCTCTTTGATCACAGCATCCCGCTCCTCTTCCGGAGGAACCATTCCACCGCGAGGAGCAGAATGATCAGCCCCGCGAGGTATTTCCAGTTCCAGAGCTCGATCTCGCTCGCGTTCACCAGCTCCTTCGGTTCGAACTTGACTGCCGACGCGATGTCGCGGAAAAGTCCGGCGGCCGAATCGATGTCGACATACCTGCCGCCCGTCTGAAAGGCCATCTGTTCGAGGAGCTGCTTGTTCATCCTCGTTTGCAAAAATTCGAGGTTCACCTGGCCCACGGTGAATTTCCCGCGGTCTTCACCGACCGCGGTGCCTCCTGCGGTCGCCTTTCCTGTAAACGTGTAGTCGCCCCCCGGGAGTCCGTCCAGCGATCCCTCGTACCGTCCGTTTCCCACCGCGTTCAGGGAAATCTTCGTTTTCTCCTTGCCGTGCTCGAGATCGACGGTCACCTCGGCGTCGTCTTCCGGACGGAGCTGTTCGTCATAGATCTGGCCCTCCATCTCCACCTGCTCCGCGGTCGTGAACACCTCTTTCAGAGGCGCAATCCGCACCCTCTTCTGGTCTTCCCTCGTCGTGAGCCACCGGACAACGTTCCCCATCAGAACCGGAAAGAAATTCACGAGCCGCGTGTCGTCCTGAACGAGCAACCTCCATCTCCAGACGCCCTCCCCCGTGATCGCATAAGATTTTTCGCCGTTGAGGTTTCGCGAAAGAATCAACGGCTCACCGATCACCGTATTTTGAAACGTTCCCGAAGCAAGGATGTCCGATCCCGGCTTGGCGCGGAAGATCGTCTGGGTTTTGAAGATCGGCGGGAGCCGTTGCCAGGTTTCATCGGTCATCGTTCCCTGCAGGGTGGCCAGAGGATGGTTCCTGTGCAGCGCCGGGACTGCGGCCCCGATCAGGCCTTCATTCTGGCTTACCCCCGACCAGCTGAAGGGGAGCGCGGGCTCCAGTTGCTGCAGTTTTGCATAATCGGTCTTCCTGCTGTTTATAAAGAAAACCGGTTTCTTTTCCCTGTCGACGGCCTCGGCGACCTGTTGAAGAATCGCAGGGGATGATCCCTGCGACGGGAATCCGACGAGAACCAGGCAGTCGGCGCTATCGAGGAGCTGGCGGCGGAACGGGCCCTCGTAGAATACATCCCTGCTCTTCTGTACATACGACGCCACCGTGAAATGTCCGTCCTCCGTGAAGGCCTGACGGACGGCGGCGACGTCGGGGGCCGGGGCACCCGCGAAGAGCAAAATCCTCAGCTTGCTCCGGAGGACTTTCACGAAAAACGACCGCGCATTATTCTTCTCGGTCAGTTCGCCCGGCAGCCTGGAGACGCTGACGGTGTACTTCTTTGTCCCCTCCTCCTTCGGCTCGACGAACATCCGCAGCGGATACTCATGCGTGCCCTCCTTTACTTTCAAAACGGTGCGATCGAGAAGAGAGGGTCCCTCGGAGAGAGTGACCTCGACGTTCTGGTCCGCATACCCGGACGACTTGATCGAGATATCGACCGGCACGCGCGTCTCCGCGTAGGCGATCGCGTTGGAGACCGCCTTTGCGACAAGGATATCTTTCTGCTCGGCGGTATCTCCCACTCCCACCGTGAAGAGAGGAACCCCGAGCGCTTCGGCATCGTAGACCGGGTTCCTTCCGTTCGTGTAGTTCCCGTCCGAAATCAGCACCACGCCGCGAATATTCTCCTTTTCAATCCGGTCCTTGAGGCCGGCGAGAGCGGCGGAAAGGTCGGTGGTCTCGCCGTCAAAGCGGAGGGATTCGGGGAGCGCGGATTGCTCCGGCTGAAGTTTTGACGCGAAGAGATGCAGCTTCATGCCCGCGCCGGAGGGGAGATGCGAGAGTTCGCTGTTGTTAATGAGCGGCCTGATGTCCGACGCCGGGTTGCGCGCTGTCGGAATCGTCATGCTCTGTGAGTTGTCGATCAGAACGGCGAGCCCCGCCGGTTGGTGGTCGGTCTGCACGAGCCGCAACACCGGCTCGAAAAATATGAGGAGCATGAGAACGAGGGCAAGGGACCGGATGACCGACAGAAGCGTTCTTCGCAGAGGGGCGAGCGGGGGAAGCGTGTACCTGTAGAATAGAAACGCCGCCCCGAGAAGCGCGGCTACAAGGAGGAGCGCGACAAGGACATTTCCACCGAGAGAGAAGGAGAATTTTGCCATGCGTCTACCGGACCAGCATCATTTTTCTCGTGGAGACGAAGCGGGGGGTCGTCAGCCTGTAGAAATAAACCCCGCTCGCCAGATCGCCCGCGTCGAACAGGACCGTGTGGCCGGACCCGGCCTGTTGAAAGCCGTGAGTGAGCACCGCTACCTGCCTGCCCAGGAGATCATAGACCCGGACGTCCGCGACGTCCGCGACCGGTAGGTCGAATTCGATGATCGTTCTTCCGTTAAAGGGGTTCGGGTAATTCTGCGCGAGAGAAAAAAGGTTCGGAAGCAACGGATCCCTTTCGACGCCTCCGAGACCGTACCGCAAATGCCATACCGACCGGGTCGATGGAGCGGGACTCTGGTAAGAATTTCCCGCACTGTCGGAGGCATTGATCGTAAATTGAACGAGCGTTCCATGCAGTTGGCGGGGAATAATCGCGCGGTACCTGCCCGAAGTCGGATAAAACATCGCGGAATCGAGCGTCATCCCGATGGACGCGTTTTCCCGGTCGATCGCGCCGGAATAATGGAGAGTCACGCTCGCGGGAACGATCCCTTTCGCCGATACCACAATACTCGACACGACACTTTCCGAATGGGTCACGGCGATCCCTGGGGTATTGCCGAAGACAGGTCCGAAGCTGAGCGCGGCGTCGAACGCGTTGACGAGGCCCCATCCGGTGAAGTTGTTCGGACTCGAAGGGAACCTGATGCTGTCGACGACCGGCCGGGCTGTGGAGCGGAGCGCGTCCCGAACCTGAATGGGAGTCAATTCAGGCCTCGCGGAAAGAACAAGCGCCGCCGAAGCCGCCGCGAGCGGCGTGGCGAGCGAAGTACCCTGTTGCAGCCAGTATGAATCGGGTACGCGGGCGCAGAAGACCTGGACTCCGGGAGTCACGACATCCGGCTTCGTGCGCCCGTCGTTCGTGGGGCCCGTAGAACTGAATCCAGCCAGCTTTTCTCCGAACGTGATCGCTCCGACCGAGACGATGCTATCCGCGTCCGCCGGCGTCAGCATGGTCCCCGCCACCCCGTCTCCGTTCCCCTCGTTCCCCATCGCGTCGCAGACGACCACCCCCAGCCTCGCCGCGCGCGCGGCCGCAAGGGCAGTCACCGACGTCCTGCCGTTAAAGTCGCCATGCGCCCACGTGTAGCCCGATCCGCCGTCGAAAATATCATAACCGAGAGAGCTGCTCACGACATCCACCCCTCTCGATTCCATCCATTCGAGCCCCGCCGCCCAGTTATCCTCTTCGACGGGGGTTTCACTCCGGATGTCTTCCGTTTTCGCCAGGATGAAATCGGCGTTGAAGGCCGGACCGATGAGTTTCCCGGGCATGTAGCCTCCGAGGACCGACATCGTGAGGGTTCCATGGACGTCCTGATCGGGAGTGTCCGGGCTTTCGTTCGAAGTCGTGCTGTCCTTGAAAATGAAATCATACTCGGCGATGACATGCCTGGTCCGGAGCGCCTCGTGCACTCTCCAGCGGAAACCCGAATCGAGCATTCCGACCAGCACCCCCGAACCGGTAATCCCCAGGTCGTGGAGAAGTGTCGCATGAATCGCCTCCACCTGGGCGAGCGACGAGCCATAATCGATCGACGTGGAAACAGGGAGCGCGGGCGCTGCATACTTGCCGCCGGTCTGCTCTTCCTTATGGCCGCCGAAGGCCGCGACCGGGGCGATGCGTTTGACGAACGGAAGGCGCGACACGGGATCGACCAGATCCGGCGCAAGATAGAAACTCGCCGCGTTCATCCACCGGCTTTCGTTCGCAAGAACGCCACCCGCATCGCGGATCGCCTGAAGGTATGGGCTCGAGAGGGGCAGGTCCTGGAAATCGACGAGCATGCCGGGGGGGAGCGTCTTCTCCCTGCGGTGCAATGCGCGGGGCGTCAGGCGGCTCTCAGAGGATGATGGGCTTGCGACGGAGGGACCTTTATCGATAAAATAGACCCAGTACTTTTTCTGCGCCGGGGAAGAAGCGGAGAGGGTCAGGCAAAGAAGAGAAACAAGGAGCAGTGTTGCTCGTGCTGATCGGAGCACCGGACGGGCGTTCGCCATGTGCAGCGCGTCAGTCGTTCTCTAACAGCTTCTCGACAATCTGGATAGCAGCGACACCGTCGGCCTCCGCGTTAAAGTTCGGGACAATCCTATGGCGAAGCACCGGCCCTACGACCTTGCGGACATCCTCCACGTCGGGCGTATGCCGGCCAGCAAGGATGGCGCGGGTCTTGGCGCCGAGAATCAGATATTGGGACGCTCGAGGACCCGCCCCCCAGCTCAGCCAATCCTTGATGAATTGAGGAGATGCCGCCGCCTTCGGTCTGGTGCGTGTCACGGTGTTCACGGCATAGGCCACGACATTGTCGGCGACGGGGACCCGCCGGACCAGTTCCTGATAAAAGAGGATCTCTTCCTTTCCGAGCATGTGGGTGAGCTTCGGAGAGTACATGCTGGTCGTCGACTTGACGATCTCGATCTCCTCCTTCTCGGAGGGATATTCCAGCCACAGGTTGAACATGAACCGGTCAAGCTGCGCCTCGGGAAGCGGGTAGGTCCCCTCCTGCTCGATCGGATTTTGTGTCGCGAGGACAAAGAACGGTTCTTCGAGAACGTATTTCTGCCCAGCCGCCGTCACGTGATGCTCCTGCATCGCTTCGAGAAGCGCCGCCTGTGTTTTCGGGGGCGTGCGGTTGATTTCGTCGGCGAGGAGGATGTTCGCGAAGACGGGCCCCTTGACGAACTTGAACGACTTCGTTCCCGTGGCGCGGTTGTCCTCGATGATCTCCGTGCCGGTGATATCGCTCGGCATCAGGTCGGGCGTGAACTGGATCCGGCTGAATTTCAGATCCATCACTTCTGCGAGAGTCTTGATCAGCAGGGTTTTCGCGAGCCCCGGGACCCCCACCAGGAGGCAATGACCGCGGGCCAAAAGGGAAATCAGGAGCTGCTCGACCACCTCATCCTGCCCGATGATCACTTTTGCGATTTCAGCCTTGATCGCGGCAAAGCTTTCCCGCAGCGCTGCAACCGCCTCAACGTCGCTCAATTCTCGTACCGGCCGGCCTGTATTCACTTCGTCCTCTTGGTGATGATGTGCTGCTTATTGAACAACAACCCCTCGAATGTCATCCTGAGCGAAGCGAAGGATCTCGGAGATTCTTCGTCGCTACGCTCCTCAGAATGACAAGCCTTTTACATCCGCACTTCCCAAAAGTATTGCTGGCGGAGCTGCTTGATCCATTTCTGGTATGCGAGGTTCTGCTTGTACGATCCCGCAAGATTTTCCACCTGCGTCCAGTCGTCCTGGAGATTCATGCTGTGCTCCTGGGTGTGTTTCTTCAGGTAGATGATTTGAAAGCCGGAGGTGGAGCCGGTGGTCACCGGCACCGGATCGCTCACCTCGCCCGCCTTCATGGTCCGGACGAGATCCTGCAGCGACTTGTCGAACTGGCTGACCGGGAGGTTTCCGAGCGCTCCGCCCAGCGGGCCGGATTCCTTGTCGTCGGAGTGACGCTTTGCGAGGTCGGAAAAATCGGCGCCATGCGCGATGCTGTCTTTGAGCGCTTTGAGAAAAGCGATCGTCGAATCGGCGGCGGCGCTGTCGATCCCGATCTTAAACAGTATATGCCGGGCATGAACCGATTCGCCGCGACGCTCGAGGAGCTGAATGATGTGGAACCCGCGCGATGTCTCCACGATGTCCGAGATCTGGTTTTCCTTCAAGCCGAACACCACCTCTTCAAACTCTTTTACGAATTGGCCGCGGCGCCAGGAACCGAGATCGCCGCCCGAGGAGGCGGTCGCGGGATCCTGTGAATAGCGGCGCGCAAAATCCGCAAAATCGCCCCCGGCCCGGATGGAATCCAGAACGAGCGACGCCTTCGCCCGGACGACCCGCTTTCCCGATTCCCCGACCATGGGGAGCTTGAAAATATGATAGAGATCCGCCCCCTCGGGAACCGGGGGAAGGCTGTCCTTGAACTGCGCGAAGAATTCCTCCACCTCGCGGCGGGAGGGTTTGATGTTCCCGAACTTTGCCTGCTGCAGGTATTGGACGAGGAGCCTTTTCCGCGTTTCGTCGCGGAATTCCCTCTTCATCTTTGTGATTGGCATGCCGTAGAGCTCTTCGACTTTTTTCTCCGAGCCGGCCTGCTGTATCCGCTGCGCCACGAGCTGGTCGAGCTGGGCGGTGACTTCATCCTCGGTCACGGTGATCGTGGTGTCCTCGAGCGCGCTCGCCAGCATGAGTTTCTCGTTGATCAGCGCCTCGAGCACCTGCTGCTTGAGACCGGGCGTGCTGAGATCGACATGGTTGTTAAACGAATAGAATTCGGACTGCGCGTTGAGGTCCGACATCAGTATCGGTTCCTTGCCGACGACGGCGACGATCCGGTCGATGACCTCGGGCTGCGCGATAAGGACCTGCAGGCCGCAGAGGAACAGAAGGACCAGGAAAAGGGCGGCCCGGGCGTTATTCGTGAGCATGCGTGGAGTCGGTTGTTCGATGAGTTCCCAACATCAGTTCAACATCGGCCTTCGACCGAAGGGTTCCGAGGAGTTCGTCATAGCGGCGCCGTCTCGACTCCATGAGAAGCCTCTGCCGGACTTCGGGCCGGGCGAGTTCAAACGCGGCGGGTGATCCCTGATCGTACCGCGCGAGGCACTGGAGAACGAAGTATCCGCCCGCGGTTTTGACGGGGAAGGAAACCTCGTTGACCGAGAGCGCGGATGCGACCTTCCAGAGCTCGGGCGGGAAGAGCGTTTGCATCGTGTAGTATTGCGCGTGCGTCGAGGCAAGCACGCTCGATGCGGCCGACGAATCGTGCAGGAGATGTTCAACGGCGGCCGGCCAGGCCGAGCCCTTTGTCACCGATGCGGAGAACGAATTTGCAAGATCGCGGCTGTTCAGCGCGAGGAGATTGAGCTGGAGAGTGTTTTCGCGGATCTGGAATTCCCGGGCGTGTTCCTTGAAGTACTGCTGCATCGCTTCCGGCGTGAGCCCGGCGGTATCCGAATAGACGAAGTGCTCGAGGTATGTCTGGTTCGCGAGCTGGCGGCGCACTTCCTCAAGCTGGCGGATAAACTCCGGGGAGTTCTCGACTCCCTGGCGCTTCGCTTCCTGGTACAAAAGCTCCGTGTTGACCCAATACGAGGCGTAGTCGTTCAGAGCGTAGTCGAGCGCGGCCCGGGTGGTGTCGATATGGGCTTTCGCCTCGTCCAGCGTCAGCTCGGCCGAACCGACCCGTGCGATAACCCGGCCGGAAGGCTGCTGACGGCAGCCGAAGAGTAGGATCGGGAGGAGAAAAAAACCGGGATGGAGAGATCGCATCTCACGGAGGTCCGGACGCCTGCGGGGAGGTGAACGCGTTCTTGAGCAGTTCTTTGTTCTGCTTCACCGGGAACTTTTGCCGCACCCGGTCGACCCATTGTTGCTCAAGAAGCTTCGACTGGTGTTCCTGATAGGAGTTTGAAACTTCCGCACCGGCTTCCTCATACGATTTCTGGCGTGCCGGCTCCTTCCCGAGGAGCTTTACGATGGCATAGCCGCCGTTCTCGAGCTCGAACGGCTCGGAGATCTCTCCGATGGCGAGCGCGGAGGCCTGTGCCGCAACTTCTCCGGTGTCGGGGATCAGGAAGCCCTTCTCGCCCGCTTTGGCCTTCAGGTCGGCGTCCTCATTCCATTGAGTCGCCAGGGCGGTAAAGTCCGCACCGTGTTTGAGGGAATCGTAAATCATGAGGGCCGAGGTATCGGCTTCGAGATAGATTTCGCCGATCCTGAGCCGAGGGGGGAACATGAACTTATCCTTGTTCTCGGCATAGTATTTCCGGAGAGAGGAATCGGTCACGGTCGTCTTGTTCCAGACCTCCATCTGTTCCAGCTTATAGAGAATGATGCCGTCGGTGTATTCCTTCATCAGAGCCGCGAAATCGGGATAGCGTGATTCCAGCCCCGCCGATTTTTCTTCAAAAAGGAATGCGTCGGCGATTCGATCGATGTGAGGCTTCAATTCACCCTCGCGGAGCGAAGCGCTCCGGAACTCCGGTTTGTTCCGGAGGATCGTGATCACCGTATCCAGGGTCACCGGCCGCCCGGCGATCGTCATCAGTGCGGATTTCCGGATCTCCGGAGTGAGCTTCTCGTCCCAGGCGCTGTCTTCGGTCGTTTTCGTGGAATCGACATGGGAAAGGAGGTCCTTCAGCGCCTCCTCATGGAATGAATACCCGAATTGTCTCTTCAGTGAATCGACAAAGGCCGTGTAATCGTCGTTGTACCGGGTCTGCTGGTAGGTCTTCTTGAGCTCGCTTTCCATGGAGGCGTACGATCCGAGCGATTTCGAGCTGTCACATCTCAGGATATGAAATCCGAACGGAGTCCTGACAATTCCGGAGACCTCGCCCACCTTGAGTTTGAAGGCGGCCTGATCGAACGGCAGCACCCACCGGGCCCGCTCGAACCAACCCAGGTCGCCCCCCTGGCCCGAGCTCCCCCCGTCTTCGGAGAGCTTCGTCGCCAGGCCCGCGAAATCCAACCCTTTCTTCAGACTATCCTGGATCCCCTTGATACGTGTGAGAGCGCCCGCCACCTCGGCGGAATCGGGAGTCTGATTCTGAAAGCGCGCCATGATGTGGCGGACTTTTATGGACCGTGTCGGTTCTGTTTCAATGACACGCACGACATGATAGCCGAACGGAGAGCGAACGGGGTTCGGGCCGATTTGACCCGGCGGGATGGAGTAGATCGCATCTTCAAGAGGTGCGGGCACCTTGCCGCCAGAAATAAAGTAAATATCCCCGCGGTTCGTGCTCGCACCCGGTCCCTCCGAGAATTTTATCGCGAGAGAATCAAAGTTCTCCCCCGCTTTTGCGCGCCGGATAATATCCGTTGCCTTGGTATAGAGTTTGAGCGTATCCTGGGGGCTTGCATCGGGCTTCATCGGGAGAAGAATGTGCTGAACGTGCACCTGTTTCTGCCGCCGTTCGTAGAGCCGCCGGATCCCCGGCCCGCTGATTTCCTTCTCGATCAGGAAGGTGGAAGCGAGCGTGGCGCGGTATTCGTGGAGCTCTTTCGTGATCTCGGGGTCGTCGATCAGGTGCCGGTCGTACGCGTCCTGGAGTTTCAGCTTGTAATTTGTGAGGAGGTCGAGAAAGTGTTCCCGGTCGGCGGGAGTGCTTTTCCGGGCGACATCGAGAGTCGTGCTGTTCCGGAGGTAAAACGTCTCATAATCCCTCATCGTGACCTTGTGCTGGCCTACTTCGAGGACAATCTGGTCGTCATACTTGGGAGCGCAGCCATGGAACATACCCAGCGAGAGGAGAAAGGCCGCCAGCGTCCCGGATCGTAACTTCATTGAAAAAATCCTTTCGGTTGCGATTTTACAAGGGTTGGATTTGGGGGCAATCGAACAAATAGTATAGTCAAAATTATCGAAACATTCAAGAATTCCGGCGCTTTCTTGCATCAAACTCAATTTTTGCCTATATTTTCCCGACTTTTCGCCTCTCACGAGATCACGAATCCTTCACCGTGAAGCAAACCATCTTCCAGACCAACAGGTTCCTTAGTTTCGTAAAGATCGAGCACACCCTTTTTACGCTTCCTCTGATTTATAGCGGTCTGGCGCTCGGAATTCACGGATTCCCCTCCCTGAGAATCCTTCTCCTTGTCCTTACAAGCGCGATCGGGGCCCGGACAGCGGCGTTCGCTCTCAACCGAATCATCGACCGGCGCATCGACGGCCGAAACCCGCGGACGGTAGTGCGCGAATTACCGAGCGGGAGAATGAAGCTTGGCGAGGCGATTATCGTGCTGGCCCTCGGCATCGCCGTCTATCTGACCTCGGCGGCGTTGATATCGACGTTCTGCCTCGCTCTTTCGCCGATACCGCTCCTTATTTTTGCGATTTATCCTTACATGAAGCGATTTACGGCTTTCTCCCACTTCGGCGTTGGCCTCGGCATGGCGATGGCGCCTCTCGGGGGCTGGTTCGCCGCCTCCCCCTCGTTCGAGAATCTCCCCCCCGCGATCCTCTTGTGCCTGTTCACGGTCTTCTGGGGCGCCGGCTTCGATATCATCTACGCAACTCTCGATGAGGAATTTGACCGCCGCGAAAACCTCTATTCCTTCGTTTCCCGGTTCGGAAAAAGGAAGGCGCTCCTCTGGTCGTCGGTGCTCCACGTGGTGGCGTTCACCTGCCTGGCGCTCCTTTTCTTCACCACGATCCGCACGTGGTATGCGGTCCCCTTTCTTCTTCTTACCGGGATCCTCCTCTGGATCGAACAGCGCAAGTCTTCGAACGTCGAACTCGCCTTTTTCAAAATCAACGCCGGCCTCGGATTTCTCGTCTTCGCGATGATCGTCACCGGAGCCGTCGCCCGGTGAAAATCGTCGTCGGGATAACAGGTTCGTCGGGAGCAGTCTATGCGCTCGACTTTCTGAAAAAGTGCCCCCCCGACAAATTTCTGGTCGTGAGCAAATGGGGGAAAGCGCTCCTGAAAGACGAGCTGAACATCTCCGAGAAGGAGCTGCAGCCGTACGTCAAACGGCAGTTCGCGAACGACGACCTCGCCGCTCCCCTCGCGTCCGGCTCGAACCGGTTCGACGTGTTCGTCATTATCCCCTGCTCGACCTCCACGCTCGGCAAGATCGCCTCGGGAATCGGCGACACGCTGATCACACGCACCGCGCAGGTGGCGCTGAAGGAACGCTTCAAGCTGATTCTCTGCATCCGCGAGACTCCCCTCTCGACGATCGCTCTCGAACAGTGCACGCGGCTCTCGCGCGACGGGGCGGTGATCATGCCGATCGCTCCCCCGCTCTACTTTGTCCCCAAGACGGTGGAGGAATATGTCGGCGCGTTCACCGACAAACTCCTCGGCGCGGCCGGAATCCGGGAATCCCGGGGATGGCGCGCCAAGGAACTGGAGTGATGCGGCAGAGGCTCTCGCCGGAATCATGAATGCCCTCTCCTGACTTTCGCGGTTACCTGGCGGCGTTGACCGCCGCCGGCGAACTCCACCGGACCCAGGTTGAGATCGACCCCGCCCTCGAGCTGACCGAAGTTTCGACACGCGCCCTACGGGAGGGCAAACCGGCCCTGTTGGTCGAGCACCCGAAGGGCTCGGAATTTCCTCTCATCGTCAATCACTTCGCAAGCGCCCGCCGCATCGAACTCGCGCTCGGAAGGAATCCGGACGAGATCGGCGAAGAGCTGATCGGATTTCTCGAAAGCGCGTTTCCGCCGACGCTCGACGGGCTTCTCGGCAACAAACCGATCCTTCGGCGTTTTTTCAACGCGAGGCCAAAAAACGTCTCGTCCGGAGTCTCCCAACAGATGGTGGAAGCCCCCGATCTCGGCCGGCTGCCGGTTCAAGTCTGCTGGCCGAACGACGGCGGCCGCTTTATCACGTACGGTCAGGTCATCACCTCCGACCCCCGCGACGGCAAACGGAATATGGGAATCTACCGGCTTCAGGTCTATGACAAGGCTTCAACCGGAATGCACTGGCAAATTCATAAAGGGGGCGGGTTCCATTACGCCCGGGCCGGGAAGATGGGAAGAGACCTCGAGCTCGCGGTCGCCCTCGGGACAGATCCCGCATTGCTCATCGCGACGGTGGCGCCGCTTCCGGAAGGATTGGACGAGGCGATGTTCGCCGGTTTTTTGCAGAACCGGCGCGTTGAATTCAGACCCGGCAAATCGGTTTCGATTTCAGTTCCTGCCTCCGCCGAGTTTATACTGGAGGGAGTGGTTCCCGCCGGAGAGCGGCGCATGGAGGGTCCCTTCGGCGATCATTTCGGCCACTACTCCGGCGCGGCAGAATTCCCGGTCTTCCATCTCCGGGCAATCACGCGCCGGCGGAATCCGATTTATCCCGCGATCGTCGTCGGCAAGCCCCCGATGGAAGACAAGTTTTTGGGAGATGCGACGCAGCAGCTTCTCGGACGGCTGGTCAAGCTGATCCATAAAGAAGTGCAGGACCTCTGGGCGTACTATGAAGCAGGTTTTCACAACCTGCTTGTTGTCTCCATCGACGAGCGGTATCACAAAGAAGCGATGAAAGCTGCGCTCGGACTCATGGGCACCGATCAGCTCTCGCTGACGAAGTGCCTTGTCACCGTCTCGCCGGGCGTCGACGTGCGCGACTGGCACGCGGTGGTGCGGGAGATGCGGGAAAATTTCGATCCGCATTTTGATTTCATCATGATCCCAAATGTCCCGCTCGATACGCTCGATTTTACGAGCTACAAAATGAATCTGGGGAGCAAGATGATACTCGACGCGACGAAGAAGTCTTCGCGAAGATCGGGGGCTGAGGAGAAGAGGGTGACGCCGACGCGCGCGGAACTCGCAGCCCTGGATCGCCGCATTCTCGACTGCGATATCATCGATGAGACGCTCTTGATAGTGAAAGTCGAATCGGCTCTCTCCAATCTGCCGGGAGTTGGGACTCCGGAACCCGGTCCCACAGCGGGGATGCAGGTCCTTCGAAAACTCGTCGGCATGCCTGAGCTCGCATCGCTCAAAATGATCGCGGCCGTCAGCCCCGATGTGGATATTCACGACAGAGAGAGTTATATTTGGGGGATATTTACCAGGTTTGACTGCGAACGCGACGTCATTTTCACCGAAAGCAGGCTCGAGGGCATCTGTCCCATCCATAAAGGAGTCATGGGAATCGATGCCACCTGGAAACCCGGATACCCCGAACCGCTCGTGATGAAGGACGAGATTGTCAGGCGGGTCGACGAAAAGTGGGGAAAGATTTGGAAGTAAGTTGTCATCCTGAGCGAAGCGAAGGATCTCATTACCCCGCGGCACAACGCTGGGACAAGAACTGAATAACTTATGACGATTGCATTCCAGGACAAACAGCTTCTCCCCATCTGGGAGCGTGTCCGCCGGGGCGAGCGGCTCTCCCTCGAAGACGGCCTCACGATGTACCGCACGAACGACCTCATCTCGCTCGGAAAGATGGCCCACTTCGTCCAGCAGCAGAAGAGCGGCGACGCCGTCTATTTTGTCCTGAACCAGAAGATCGAGCACACGAACATCTGCATCCTCTCCTGCAAGTTCTGCGACTTCGCGGTCAAGAAGGGCGACCCCGAAGCGTACGAAATGGCCACCGAGGAAATCCTCTCGAAGCTGACCCCCGACATCCACGAAGTGCACATCACCGGCGGGATGCCCGCCGACTGGCCGTGGGAACGCTACCTCGACATCGTGAGGTCGATTCATGAAAAATTTCCCAATCTCGACGTAAAGGCTTTTACAGCCGTTGAGATCGATTTCTTCCACAAGAAATTCAAGCTTTCGATCGAGGAAGTATTGCGTCAACTGAAGGATGCCGGTCTGAGGACGATGCCCGGGGGCGGCGCGGAAGTGTTCTCGGAGCGGGTGCGAAAACTGATTTTCAACCAGAAGATCGGCGCGAAAACATGGTTCGAAGTCCACAAGACGGCGCACCGGCTCGGCATTCCGACGAACAGCACGATGCTCTACGGCCACATCGAGACGCTCGAAGAGCGGATCATCCACATGATCAAGCTGCGCGAGGCACAGGATGAGACGGGCGGATTCCTCACATTTATCCCGCTCGCGTTCCAGCCGGGCGATACCGGCATCAAGCCGCGGCACCGGTTCACGTCCGCCATCGACGATCTCAAGACGATCGCGATCTCGCGGCTCATGCTCGATAATTTCCCGCACATCAAGGCGTACTGGGTCATGCTCACCGAAGAAGTCGCGTCGATCGCGCTGAACTTCGGCGCGGACGACATCGACGGTACGGTCGGCCAGGAGCGGATCGCACACGACGCCGGGGCGGTGAGTCCCATGATGCTCGCCAAGGACCAGATCATCAAAATCATACGGGATGCGGGGAAAATTCCGGTCGAGCGCGACGTCTATTATAATCCCCTGAATCTGTATGCCGAAAACGTCGTGGGAAAGATCCCGTACCTGAATTCCGTCCCGTTCTACCGTCGCTTCGAGCCGCATGCCTTTAAGACGCTTCCCGTCAACCCGCGGCGCATGGGCCTCCTTCAGGAGAAAGGGCAAATCATCGCAGGCCCCTTCTCCCTCATGGATTACTTCGGGCAGGCCGGGCGCCTGCAACTCCTGAACTGGTGCATCGCCACACGCGATCAGGTGAAGAGCGTGATGCTTTTTTCCAATCACGGCTGGCGCGATTTACAAGGGAAACGAATCGGGATTACGAACGAGACCGCGACCTCGGTCAGGCTTCTTCAGGTCCTGCTCGAGAGAAAGTATGAGGTTCGGGCGACCTTCGAGCGGATGCACGGGGGAGTCAACGATTGTTCGGGGTATGATGCGGTTCTTCTGATCGGCGACGAGGCGCTTCGCAGGAATAAGTTCGGGCTCGAAGGCTTCGAGCTCGTGTTCGATCTGGCGAAGGAGTGGTATGATTGGAAAAAAATGCCGTTCGTCTTCGCCGTGTGGGCGGTCGACAAGGAGTTGCCTGCGGACCTGAAGAAAGATCTGGGAGATCTTATCGAGCGGTCGCTCGCGGATTCCGCCGGGCACTTTGCCGAAGTGGGTGAGCTCGCGGGGAAACAGATCGGCCTGACCGGGCCTGAG
>DATDFQ010000058.1 GCA_036522515.1 Bacteroidota bacterium | reverse complement strand
CCCTTGCTGCGCGACAAGGCCCACGCAGTGATGCTGGTGAAGTTCAGCCCGCAGGATGTCCAGTCGATGCACGTGATGTAGCGGCCGAAGGGCGTCCGCCTCTCATTCAACCTTGTATTTCTCCATCAGTTTCTGAAAGCGAGGCGACGATCCGAGCGAAGCGAACTCAGGATCGTGCTGAACGAAGTAGGTGGTATAGATGCTCGGAATCGTCAGGACCTGCGCGAGCCTGTCGATTGCAGCATCGGTTTCTCCCGTGACGGCGTAGATCTGAGCGATGGAATAGAGCGCGTTCGGGCCGCCGTCCATCGCGTCTTTTTCCAGCGGCATGAGATCCACGCATTTCCTGCCTTCTTCGATCGCTCTCGCCTTTTGACCGAGATGCGCTAAAATACTTCCCAGAGCCGCATGAACCGTCCATTCTCCGGGATAGATCTTCACGGCATTCTCAGCCAGGACGCGTGCGCTGTCGAGGCATCTCCGGGATTGATCATGCCGGGAGGTTTTCTCAAGGAGAACAGCCATGTCCATATAATAGGCCACAGGGTTGATATCCGGTTGAGCGAGGACAGTACGGGCAAGATGCTCCCTGGCCGCCGGAAAATCATGCAGGGCCAGGTCGAATTGGAAGCTCCTTTCCTTGTACTGCCATGAGTTCGTATCGTCGGACTCATCGGTGAAGACTTTGTACGCCGCTGCGACATCTCCTTTCTTGGAGAATACCGCCAGAGAGTGTACTGAAGCGATCTGCGTGGACTTTCTTCCGAACACCACGACCGCGCGGGTGAAATGTTCATCGGCGGAGTTGTACCGGCGCATGATCAGTTCGAGATATCCCAGTTCGAACCAATTTCGCCAGGCTTTGGGATCGAGCTCGCTGCCCCTCGTAAGAAGATCGAGACTCTCCTTGAATTTCCCCTGCCTCCGCTTGACGTAACCGATCGCTGAAATGATGTCCGCATTGTTCGGCTGGAGCTGGAGGGCAAGCGTAAAATACTTCAGCGCCTGTTCGTAATTCCTCGAACCGTAATAGTTGTAATATCCCTGAGCCCAATAGGCATGAAATGAGGTCGGTTCCAGCTCCAGGACTCTATCGAGCGACTTCTTCGCGAGAACGATGAAACTGTCGGAACTCTGTCCCTGAAAAGTCCGGAACGCGTACATGCGGACCATTTGCGCGTAGGCGTCCGTGAACCTGGGATCGAGACTGACGGCCTTTCCAAACAGCGCGACAGCCGCCTGCAGGTTCGCCGGAGTCATGGTGCTCACAGCCTGCTGGCCGCGGAGAAAATAATCGTACGCTTCCGCGTTGTCCGTCGGTATGGATTGAATGGCCTTCCGGTCGACAGGATTCAAGACCACCTCCAGCGCGCTCGCCACCTGACGGGCGATGTCGGATTGTATCTCGAAGACATTTGAAAGTGTCCCCTCGAAGGATTGGGACCACACCTGCGTGCCGTCGGCGACTTTCACCAGGGACGGATTCACCAGAAGGCGTGCCGCACTGTGACGGACACTGTCGCCCTCTTCCCAGCGAATCGTCCCCTGAAGGAGATAACCCACGCTCAGTTCCCTGCCGATATCCGGTACCTGTTTCGCCGTCTTCTTATATTGTACCGAGCTTGCGCGTGCGATCACCGCGAGCCCCGAGAGCCCGCTCAGCTTCGTCCGTATCTCGTCGGTGAGGCCGTCGGCAAAGTATTCGCGTTCGGCAGGGCCGAGGCTCTCGAAAGGCAGGACCGCAATCTTGTTCAATGACGGGTTGTTGGCGGCCGCATTTCCCGGCATTTTCTCCCGGAAGACGTAGATTCCCGCTGCAAGAAGAAGCAGGGCGGCGCCCGCTATGATCGGAGTCATCCTCTTGCGTCCCGCGGAGGGTTTCGCCGGATCCACCGGCAGGATGCTCTCCGTACCCCTCGAGGAAGGCTGAAGTGCCACTGCGCCCGTCCTGGCATATTCCATGCCTTTTCGTTCGCGCTTCAGGTCGGCGAGCATCTCGTCGGCGTGCTGGTACCGGTCCTCCCGATCCTTCGCCAACGCTTTGGAAACGATTCGCTGGAGTTCCGGGGTGATCTTGTCGTTGAACCTCTCGAGGGGCAGGGGGTCCTCGTTGATGAGAGAATAGAGCATGGCGGCCTGATGGTCGCCGCGGAAGGGGAGCTTACCCGCAAGGAGCTCGTAGAGGACGACTCCGGCGGAAAAAATGTCGCTTCGGGCGTCGACATCCTCACCCTGAGCCTGCTCCGGCGACATATATGCGGCTGTTCCGAGCGTGCTTCCCGCCTTCGTGAGTTTGGAAGATCCCTTAAGTTTGGCGAGCCCAAAATCTGTGATCTTCAACTCCCCCTTGCCGGTTACGAGAAGGTTCTCCGATTTGATGTCTCTGTGGACGATTCCTTTTTCATGCGCGATGGAAAGTCCTGTACACATCTGGATCGCAAGATCGATCGCCTTCTTGACGGCGAGGGGTTCTTCGTCAAGGATCAGTTTACTCAGCGTCCGGCCATCCACATACTCCATCGCCAGGAACATCTGCCCTTCCGATTCGCCGATTTCAAAAATCGCCGTAACATTTGGGTGCAAAAGTTGCGATGCCGCCCTGGCCTCCTGATAGAACCGTTCCCGTTCCGACCGGTCGGCGGTCAACGCCTGGGGGAGAAACTTTAAGGCGACGGTGCGGTCGAGGGTGGTGTCATGGGCTTTGTACACCACACCCATTCCTCCTTCGCCGAGTTTATCGAGGATCTTATAGTGGGAAATTACGGAGCCGATCATCACGGGTCAAAGTAAGGAAATCAATGGGGATATTCAACTGGGGCGGTGACAGACTCCTGCTGGATGAAGTACTAACTGGTTCGAACAAAGCCATTGTCCTTGCGGAAAAAAGAGAGGCGCGGACGGAGATCTATGGATGGTACGGGATGACGGGGGGAACCGCAACAGATCGGGAATAGTTTTGGACCCGGGCGAGGCGGGTGTGTTCGCCACAGGGAGGAGCGGCGGGCGATCCGCCGCCGCTCCCCACGCTACGAGACCCTAGGAGCTGTACTTGCCGCCCAAATTCAACATGTAGGGCTTCACTTTGTGGCCCGCCGCCTGCATGATCGCCGGGACTTCCGGGTCGGTGACGAAGTTCTTCCATCCGTTCTCATCCCAGTCGAATATCACCCACACGCGGTCGGGCTCGTTCGGATCGCGGAACACGGTCGATCCCTTGGACCCGTGCTGCTTCCGCTTCTCGGCGCCCTTGGTGGAGAAGACATTTAACCATCGGTCGAAATCCTCGACCTTCGTCGTTGCGAGTATCATTTCTTACCTCCTTTGAGTGGGTATGTGCTGTTAAACCAAGAGTTTGTCCGTAGCAGGGCGGGAATGATTCTGCCTTCGGAAGGTAATCAGCCAGCGCGAGATAGTCAAATTCTGGGTAGTTCCTCAGTTTCAGTGAACAGTCATCCTGAGGGAGCGGAGCGACCGAAGGATCTCGTCTTTCCGACCTGCGAGATCCTTCGCGGAGTTTACACTGAGCGAAGCGAATGTGCTCAGGATGACAAAACGAGACACTATCCAATTCTGATATCCATTCCTCAAGTCTTATAAGTTCTTCCATCTGTTACCGGCCGGATTTCCCGCTCGTAAAGCGCTCAAACCGGTAGGCGAGCTCGGGCCCTCCCTTGCCCTCGTAGGCGAGCTGTGCGACAAGGAGCGCAAATGGCTCGGTGTAGCGCGCGATCCGTAATGATCCGGCATCAACGGGGTCAAATCCGACGTCCTGGATCAGCCGGGCCGCTACAGCCTTGGCGCGCTTATCGTCTCCGCAGTACACCAGGCTCGGGCGATCGTTCCGGCGTCTGGATTCGAATACTCCGAAGAGAACCTCGCTTGGGATGGTGTTAAAGGCCGACACGACCCGCGCCTTCGGGATTTTCTTTGAGAGTTCTTCGGCTCCCGAGGTGGAACCGGCAAGGATGAGCTTCGTATTACGAATATCCATCGGTAGCGAGCAGGTCACGACGACCTTGCCTGCCAAATCGCCCGTCTGCTTGAGGACATCGCCGGTTCGGGACCAGTGCACCGCCAAAAGCAGGGCGTCCGAGTCCTTCGAGGCATCGCCCGGTGTGCCCGCACGCGCGTTGTTGCCGGCATTCCGCGCGAGCTTTTTTAGTTTTTGGTCTGTGTGAGCGTAGCTGAAAACCACTTCGTGCCCGGCGCGCGCAAAGATCGTCCCGAGCTTGCCGCCCATCAACCCCGAACCCAGAATTCCTATTCGCATGCCGGTCTCCTTCGCATTGGTTACATGATTGCCGGTCAGAGACCCGTTTTCCGTTCCAGTTCCTCCGGATAGCGGGCCCCTTGCACCTCGATCGTTGACGCGGCACTTTCGATCTCCTCGAGATCACCCGGGGTCAGGTTGACGGCGGCGCCTCCGATGTTCTCCTCCAAACGGCTCAGCTTCGTCGTTCCCGGGATCGGGACAATCCACGGCTTTTGAGCGAGGAGCCAGGCCAACGCAATTTGTCCGGGAGTCGAATTCTTCCGGCGTGCAATATCGCTGAGAAGATCGACCAGAACCTGATTCGCCTTCCGGTTTTCAGGCGCAAAACGGGGAATCTTGTTGCGAAAATCAGAGCTGTCGAACGAAGTGTTTTCGGTGATCTTCCCCGTGAGAAAACCTCTGCCCAGAGGGCTGAACGGGACGAAGCCGATTCCCAGTTTTTCCAGTGCGGGGATCATCTCCGGTTCGGGCTTTCTCCACCATAACGAGTACTCGCTCTGGAGCGCGGTGACCGGCTGGACCGCGTGCGCCCTCCGGACCGTTTGAACACCCGCTTCAGAAAGTCCGAAGTGTTTCACCTTTCCTTCCTGGATCAGTTGCTTCACCGCTCCTGCGACTTCTTCGATCGGCACGTTCGGGTCGACCCGGTGCTGATAGAGCAGATCGATGGCATCAACCTTGAGCCGTTTGAGCGAGAGCTCCACGGCCTGCCTGATATGCCCGGGCCGGCTGTCCAATCCCGACTGCCCTCCCCCGGAATCAAACTTGAAACCGAATTTGGTCGCGACCACGACGCGTCCGCGGAAGGGGAGTAGCGCTTCACCCACAAGTTCTTCGTTCGCGAAGGGGCCGTACGCCTCAGCGGTATCGAAGAATGTTATGCCTCGCTCCACGGCCGACCGGATGAGCGAGATCATTTCCTGCCTGTCTCGGGGCGGGCCGTAGCCGTGGCTCATTCCCATGCAGCCGAGCCCCATTGCGGAAACCAGCAGGCCGCTTGTTCCCAGTTCACGCTGTTCCATATATCTCCTTCTCTCAGGTGATCCAATGTAAGAATTCTCCTTACGAAAACAGAAGATTTCAATCATCGGATCCCGTCTTCGCGCTCTCCGGGAGGTTGATAGTCATCCCTATTTTGGTTAGTTTGGTGTCAATATTTTTGTGCAGCCAGGAAACCAATGATCGGCCAAACGATATCACATTATAGAATTCTCGAGAAACTTGGCGAGGGAGGTATGGGCGTGGTCTACAAGGCCGAAGACCTCACGCTCAAACGCATCGTCGCGCTCAAATTTCTGCCCGACCGGGTTAACCAGAACGAAACGGACAAAGCCCGGTTCCTTCAGGAGGCGCAGGCCGCGGCCGGGTTGAACCACAACAATATCTGCACGGTTTTTGGAGTCGAGGAACACGATGGACGGCTGTTCATGTCCATGGAGTATGTCGACGGCGGAACGATGCGGGAAAAACTGCCGTTTGCCGACGCGCAGGACGCCGTCGCTCTCGCGATCCAGATCGGGGAAGCTCTGCAGGAAGCGCACGCAAAAGGCATCGTGCATCGGGACATCAAGGCCGACAATATCATGCTGACCTCGAAGGGTCAGGCGAAAGTAATGGATTTCGGTCTGGCCAAGCTCAAGGGGTCGCTCAAGTTGACGAAGACCTCAAGCACGGTCGGCACGCTCGCCTATATGGCGCCGGAACAAATTCAGGGAGGCGAAGCCGATCCGCGAAGCGATATCTTTTCCTTCGGCGTTCTGTTGTTTGAAATGCTGTCGGGGAGGCTCCCGTTCCGGGGCGAGCATGAGGCCGCGATCATGTACTCGATCGTCAACGAGGAGCCCCAACCCCTCGAACAGTTCAACAAGAACGTCCCGGCGGGGCTCTCCCGCGTGCTGGAGCGCGCTCTCGAGAAAAACCCGGATGCGCGGTATCAATCGATGCAGGAGGCTGTGAGCGACCTCTCGCTGCTCCGGCAGGGTGTTGCATTGCCCGCATCGTCAGCGCGGGGGGCGGCCAGGAAACCGGTCCGCGCAGGACCGAGACTCCTTCGCCCGATAATTTGGGTTCCGTCGCTCCTTGTCCTTGTCGCGGCGGTAGCCGCGCTGTTCCTTACGGATCGGGGCGGAACGGCGATCGATTCGATCGCGGTCCTTCCCTTTGCAAACGCCGGCGACAACAAGGATCTCGAGTATATGAGCGACGGAATCACGGAGTCGCTCATCAACTCCCTCTCCGAAGTCGGCTCACTCCGGGTTCTTCCGCGAAGCACGGTGTTCCAGTTCAAGGGCCAGGAGGCCAGGGCGCAGGCGATCGGGAAGGAACTCGGTGTGAAGGCGGTGCTGACCGGGAGAATCGTTCCGCGGGCGGACAAACTGAACATCCAGGTCGAGCTGATCGACGTTCAAAAGGAGGCGCAGCTCTGGGGCGAACAGTTTAACCGGCCGATGAGTGATTTCCTTGCGGTTCAGCAGGAGATCGCCGGAACTATTTCCCAAAAACTCCAGCTGAAGCTCTCCGGCACCGAAAAGGTGAAGCTCCTGAAGCAATACACGGCGAACAATGAAGCCTACCAACTCTATCTTAAGGGAAACTTTTTTATTCAGAAATCCACGCCGGATGGGCTCGCAAAAGGATATGAACTCATGAACCAGGCCGTGAGACTCGATCCGAAGTTTCCCCTGCCGTATGTGGGGATCGCATATTACTACGCGGTCGCGACTGATTTCACCCTCGCTCCCGCCATAGCGATGCCTGAGCTGAAGAAAGCCACCGATCGCGCTCTGGAGGCCGATGACCAATTGGCCCAGGCGCGCGCGATGTCGGGATGGTATGATCTCTGGTACGTGTGGAATTGGAACGGCGCCCGGGAGCAACTCCTCGCTGCCATAGATTTGAATCCGAACGAGTATTTGCCCCATTGGTTTTATAGCTTGTACCTGGCGGCACAAGGAAAGTTTGACGAATCGGTCCTGGAAGGGAAACGGTGCGCGGAACTTCAACCGCTCTCTCCCGAGGAGGTTTCTTTTTATGGCCTGATGTTATACTACGCCGGAAGGTTTGATGAGGCGGCCGCGCAAGAGCAAAAGGCGATCGATCTCGATCCCAATTATCCCTTCGGATATCTTTTTATGGGATACTACGACGTTCAGAAAGGCGATTTTCCAAAGGCGGTCGGCGAGTACCGGAAGGCATACGATCTGTTCTCCTGCCCCTGGACGCTTGCCCGCCTGGGGTACGCTCACGCGAGGGCCGGAAACCGGAAGGAGGCGGCGAGGGTTCTCGATTCATTGAAAGAGCAGGCGAAGCGAATGTACGTCGCGTCCGATATTGTAGCGTCCATTTATGTCGCATTGAACGACCGCGAACACGCGTTCGAGTATCTGCAAAAAGGATATGAAGAACGCGCCGGCTGGATGATCTGGCTCGGCGTAGATCCGATCTGGAACCCGCTCCGCACCGATCCGCGATTCTCCGCCCTGCTGAAGAAAATGGGGCTGAAGAATTGATCAGAGGATCGCGAGGCGTTCCTTCAAGAGTTTCCTGACCGTGAGAAGCACGAGGAAGGAGAGGAAGAGCAGAATCAACGCGAGGGTGACGGCGATTCTGAAATCGATTTCGAATCCCATGTAGATGGCAAGAGGCATCGTTTGAGTCTTCCCCGGAAAGTTGCCGGCAAAAATGATTGTCGCCCCGAATTCGCCGAGCGCGCGCGCCCAGGTCATGATCGTCCCACCGGCAAGCGCATGAATCGATAACGGAACAGTGATCAATCGGAATCGTTGCGACGGGGAAGCCCCGTCGATCTCAGCGGCTTGCTCAAGTTCGCGCTCGACGGTGGAAAACCCGGCGCGGGCGGATTTGATGTAGAGCGGCGCCGCAACGAAGAGTTGGGCGAGGATGACGGCTGTTTGTGTGAATGGGATATCGATGCCCATATCCGAAAGAACCCCGCCCGCCAGTCCGCGCCTGCCGAACGCCAGCAAAAGAGCAATACCGGCCACGGAGGGCGGGATGAGGATCGGCAAGTCGATGAATGTGTCTACGACCGATTTGCCCCGAAAACTTCGTCGCGCCAAAAGGTATGCGACGGGCGTCCCGGCGATCACGGTGATGATGGTGGCAATCCCGGTCGTGACCCCGCTGAGAGTAATTGCCTCCGCGACCTGACCGCTCTGGATGGAATCCAGAAAGCCGGCGGGAGAGAGTCGCAGCAGGAGGCTGAGGCACGGAATCAGCAGGAAGGAAACCATCGGGAGGGAAAGGCCGGCCAGCAGCCATGATCTGGCGCGCATGCTCGAAAACCTGTAATTCAATTTGGCCGGCATAGAAAGATTACCGCCTCCCGGCCCGGCTCGCTACCATGAATCCGAAATTCGCGAGGACCCGGCCCCCCTCATCGGAGAGAATGTACTCGAGAAACTCTTTCGCAACCTCGGGCGACCGCGTTTCGCGCACGATCGCTATCGGGTATTCTGCGATGATGTTTAGTTGATCAGGAATATCGATGCGGCGTATCTCGCGCGAAGTATCACGGGCGATATCCGAGGAATAGACGATTCCGGCATCGCATTCATCAAGCCTCACTTTGCTCAGCACCGCTCTCACATTTTCTTCGTAGGATACGACATTCCTGAGAACGTCCCGCTTAAACGAAGGGCCAGGCTCCCTGGATTGCGAGCAACGATCGAGGAACTGGAGAGCGTACTGCCCGGCCGGCACGCTCGAATCGGCCAGAACTACCTTGAGACCCGGCTTCGCGAGGTCTTTCAGGCCGGCGAGGTGGGCCGGATTGTTCCTCGGAAGGATGACCACGAGCCGGTTGCGGGCAAAAACTCTGAGGAGAGTCGTATCGATCAAGCCGGCTTTGATCGCGATGGCCATCTGCTTCATACTTGCCGGTGCGAAGAGATCGGCTCGCGCGCCTTGCACGATTTGCTGCGCGAGCTGTTGGGAACCCCCGAAGTTGAACACGATCTTCACCGGAGGATGGCCGGCCCCGAACGTTTTTCCCAGCGTTTGAAATGCTTCGGTAAGGGAGGCGGCGGCGAAGACGGTTAATTCCGCATTCGGCTCAGGCTGTGCCACGACTGGAGAACTGACCCTGAGGAGAAGGATTACGCATGCCAGAAAACGGGAAAGTCTTATGTGATCGTGCCCTTCAATTTATTTCTGGCGCTTAATTTCATGGGACAGTCAGGATGGATTTGAACCCCTTGTTCGGATGCGCTAGTGCCTGTCCGAAACTATGAATTTCGTCCCAGAAATGCAACAATGGAGAGTGTTAAGTTCCTTTGCGAGCAGGTGTGACGGAAGACCATTTTGCTCTTCTTCCCTCTGAACAAGAAAAGCCTTGATTCTGGCACGAGAGTTCGTACATTTGAACGATCTGTTTGAAAGGAAAAGCAGTGAGAACTTATTTCCCGATTCTCCTTGTGTTCGTTGTTACGCTGGGAGTTTTCTCGTCAACGGCCTCTTCTCAGGCCTACAGGCTCATCGACGTGCAGTCGTACCTGGCGACCGACCTCAACGACTCGGACGAGGTCGTGACGATCGATTGGCCCGGCGGCGACCTTTTCGTTTCTTCGGTATGGAAGGACGGTTCCAAACAGGGTCTGGGGACCCTCTACCCGGGCGGCTCGACCGAGGCGTACGGTATCAACAGAGCCGGGCAGGTTGTTGGTTCTTCCTGGAGCCCCGGGAATGCGGGCAGCCGTCATGCCTTCCGGTGGCAGAACGGCATCATGACCGACCTTGGTACGCTCGGCGGACCGTACTCTGAGGCGCGGGATATCAACGATTCGGGACACGTTGCGGGGCGCTCAATCATAAGCAATGATACCGGTATCTTTCATGGTTTTGTATGGGAAGGCGGCTCGATGACAGATCTGGGCACGCTTGGAATTGGATCTTTCGGAGCAGCGATCAACAACATCGGGCAGATTGCCGGCCAATCTGAAGTCAATGACACTCTCAGGCACGCTTTCCGCTGGCAAAACGGAAGCATGTCTGACCTGGGCACGTTGGGAGGAAATCTATCCGACGCGCGCGGAATCAATAACCTCGGACAGGTTGTTGGAAGCTCCACAAAAATTGCAGCGTCGGAATCCTATGCCTTCATTGCGAGCAATGGGGGGATGACGGACCTTGGGTTCCTTGCTGCGCCCGATCCTTTTCCCGGTTTCTCCGAGGCGTTCTCGATTAACGACTCGACCGAAGTTGTCGGCGCCTCTTCGTGGGTTCATAGCCTTCAGGGAAATCTCAACCACGCCTTTGTTTGGAGAGATGGTGTCATGACCGACCTCAACAATGTCGCCGACACCGCCGGGGGATGGGAGCTTATCGTCGCGACAGCCGTCAATAATCGCGGGGACATCCTGGCAACCGCAATCCGCTCCGGCCGGCAACAAGCCGTTCTCCTGAAGAAATCGCAGAGTATCGTCCTGACCAGTCCACGGGGAGGCGAACGGTCGGTCAGCGGAGATCAGGATACTATTCGGTGGTTGAACGGGCTCCCGCCCGGTTCCAATGTCATCCTTTGGTATAGCATCAACGACGGGCAAAGCTGGCGACTGATTGAGAACGCCTATCCGGCGGTCCTGGGGCGATACGTCTGGACTATTCCCGATACAACGGCCGCTCATGCACGCATCAAAATCGAGTCTGCGTCAAACGATACCCTGTTCGACGAGAGCGGCCCCTTCGTGATAAAAGGATATGTCCTCACTAAATTCTCACCCACGAACGAATATCTCGAGTACAACTCCGCGTCCGACCGATGGGGGTTCGGGAATACCCCGTATGAAGTCTGGCCCCTCTCCTGGACGAACAAATTCGATTATTCGGGTATCGACCCTTATACCGGAGCAAGTTACGCGACGGGTCAGCCCGTCACGACCGAGATATTCCTGAACGCTCTCTCCGCGGATCACCCCGACTGGATTTCGTTTGTCCGAACCTTCGGGGTCACCCATTGTTACCAGAATGTCGCGAATTCTACCTACTCGCCCACCGCAGTCCTGAGATGGGCCAGCGTCAAAGGAGTGTGGGGCGGGTCGTGTTTTGGGTTCGCGATTTCCAACGCCATCGCTTTTCGTTACAAGTTCGATTTCAGAAACAAGTACACGCGGTTTCCTGATTATGACATTGCGTACGACGTCCACTCCGATACGAACACGATACCCGTCATCAATGAGGTCTTCACCCACCAGTTTGGCGAACCGCACCAGAGCAACTTCGACGCGGTCAGTTCCAAGACTCCGAATGTGACTCTGCGTGAATTGAAGGAACGCCTCTTAAGTGACGAAGCCGCGGTTCACACGTTCAACATCTATAACAATCATGGGAGTGGCGCTCACTCGGTTCTTCCGTATAAAGTCTGGAAGGACCCCTCCTTCGGGAGCATTTACCGCATTGGGGTTTATGATAATGCTCACAATGGCGTCCTCAATGCGGAAATCACAATTGATACGGCAGGGAACGGGGGTAATGGAACGTGGGAATTCCCGCTCTGGCCAGGGTGGGGAGGGGATGCAGGGTTAGTCCTCGCAGACCCGTCTGTGCTCTACCTGAACAATCCGACATTACCAAAGCATCCTCCGGAGCGTAGCGTAACCCCGTTTCTTCTTTCTCCAAACACTCTCGAGATCCACCCCATCTCCGGAGCGGCGATACGGGTACTCGACACGTTGGGAGGGGAGATTGGGTACTCCGACAGTGTCATTCATAATACCCTGCCCGGCGCCCATCCCCTGATGCTTCTCAACGGAAGCGCGTCGCCCCCGTATGGCTATCGACTTCCCACGAATAGATACGCGATTACTCTGAGCGATTTCCCGGGGGACAAATCGCATGTGTTTCTCTCGACCGGGAACAGAACATTCCTGTTCGATCGCTCCGGATCGAGCAGCACGCAGACGGACCATCTCACCTTCGACGGAAGTCTCTCCGTCTCAAATCCGGATACCGGATCGAAGACGATCAACCTGACGGATGTTGTCAACAAGAACAACCTTGGAATCGGGGAATATGTCTGGACAATCGGATCGCTGCCGATCTCCATGGACGACTCCGTACGAATTGAGAACCTTCCCGCCGACGGGCTCAAACTCAACATGTACGGTTCAGATTCGAGAACGTACAGGCTGGGACTCGAATTGGACGCGAGTACCGGGAGCAAACGCTTCAGGCATGACCAGGTGACATTGGACGGAAATTCGTCCCACATCATTCAGCCGGATTGGAATGCCATTTCTCCCGGGTCCAATTTGAAGATCCTGATCGATCTCGGGAATGACGGGACAATCGACGACTCGATCTTCGTCCAGAACGAAGTTACCGGGGTCCGGGAGGGCCTGGCGGCCGGCATCCCGTCGGAATTCAAGCTCTACCAGAATTTCCCGAACCCGTTCAACCCCCGAACGATCATCAGCTATGAGATTCCGACCCCAACGCCGGTCGTGCTTAAAGTATATGATCTCTTCGGGCGTGAAGTCGCAACACTTGTGGATGGGGTTCAGGATGCGGGGTTCAAGTCCGTTCAGTGGGATGCGACCGGTATGGCAAGCGGAGTCTATTTTTACCGGTTATCGGCTGGAAGGTTCACACAAACAAGGAAGCTCGTGTTGGTTCGGTAGGCGAATAGGACCGTCCACAAACTTCTTTACAATCGAATCGCGCCACCCGGGAACCCTCCAAAATTCGTCGGGAAGGCTCATATCGCGGGCAGCGATGGGGTTTCCTCAGCTAATTCCCGTAGGAAAAAAATACCCGTTTCACCCCATTGTTTTTGCCACCCCCGGGTCATAACTTGAACAGTGAAGAGGGGACCTTCATCCGAGCTTTGCCCCTATCCGTGACGCCCGCTTGCTTTTGAAAAGAAACCGCTTCAGCGCTCCCTGCGTTGAAGTGCGCCAATCAGCGATAAAACGCCTCAATATGGAGGGTTGGCGAATGACCTACATCAAAAGATACAGCGACATTAGCCCGGACTTCGGGTTCCAAATGCGCTCTCCGGCTGTAGGCAGAGCCTTCCGGAGTCCGTTTCCGGAAATCCGCCCGGTACCCAAAAGGGCCCCCGATCTGGTTACCCGCCTAGAGCAGCTCCGCAAAATACTGCGGCCCACGCCTCATGTGCCGCTCACCATGGAGGGGATGCGGCTCTTCGCGAAACTTGAATACACCAATCCCGTCGGAAGTGTCAAGGACCGTTCGGCCTACTGGATTCTTAAGCGGGCTGCCGAGAGGGGAGAGATCTCCGAAGAGACCACGGTGATAGAGTCCTCCTCCGGGAATTTCGCCTGCGCCCTTGCCGCCTACACGCACCTGCTGGGGCTCAAGTTCATACCGGTAATCGATCCGAACATTTCCGGAACGTATGAAGCGTTCCTTCGCCGTCTCTGTCCGCGGGTGGTGAAGGTTGAGGAGCGCGACGACACCGGAGGGTTTCTCAAGACCCGGCTGGATATGGTGAAGCGGCTGTGCGCCAGTATACCGGATTCCTTTTGGACCAACCAGTATGGGAACCCGGACGCTATGGAAGCGCATTACGAGCTCACCGCGGGGGAGATATGCGCTGAGTTCGATTCGCTCGACTACGCCTTCATCGGCGTGAGCACTGCGGGAACCATCGCGGGTATGTCCCGACGGCTCAAACTGCGCTATCCCTCCATCCGGATCATCGCCGTTGACGCGGCGGGATCTGTCATTTTCGGTGACACGCCCGCGAAGCGCCATATTCCCGGCGTCGGCTCGAGCATCGTCCCCCCGTTGTTATCTCATGCCGTCATCGACGACGTGGTGCTGGTGCCTGAGCGGGAAACTGTGGAAGCGTGCCGCGAGCTGCTCATGACCCATGGACTCCTGGTGGGCGGGTCGAGCGGGACGGCCTACGCTGCGATCAAACGATACAGATGGCGGATGCATAACGGGAAGCTCCCGACGGTCCTGTTCCTGTGCGCTGACCGTGGAACGGCATACCTTGATACGGTATTCAACCCGTCGTGGGCAGCCCAACTTTGACGGACGACCATGGAATTCCCGATCTCGATCATCAATGGCAAGACAGTCTCCGATGTCATCCGCGCGCATCGCGCGGAGTGCATCGACGTCGTTCGGGATGCCTATCTCGCGCACGCCAACAATCAGACCGTCAATCCCGACAGCCATTTCCTCCGGTTCCCCGACAAGCCGGACTGCCGGATCATTGCGCTTCCGGCTTACCTGGGAGACGGGGTGGGCGTTGCAGGACTGAAGTGGATCGCCAGTTTTCCTGAGAACGTCCGGCGCGGCTTTCCGCGCGCTTCGGCGGTGCTCGTGCTTAATAGTTACGAGACCGGATACCCTTTTGCCATCATCGAAAGCTCGATCATCTCGGCTGCGCGCACGGCGGCATCGGCCGCTCTCGCCGCGTACTGGATGAATGGGCGGGAGCGCAGGGCTCGCACGCTGGGGATCGTGGGCACGGGATTTATCGCCCGGTACGTCTACGACTTCCTGGTTGATACGGGATGGGCGATCGATAACGTCCGCCTGTGCGACGCGTTGCCTTCCGAGAGCGAGAAATTTCGAAACACGGCGTGCCGCCCCGAGCTCCATCGCACGGTGAGGGCCGTTTCCGAAGTGACGGAGCTTCTCAGGGAGTCCGACATGATCGTCTTCACGACGGTCGCCTCCGCTCCTCACATCACCGATCCGGCGCTGTTCGGGCACAACCCGCTGGTCCTGCACATCTCGCTTCGCGATCTGGCCCCCGGAATCCTCCTCAGATCCCAGAACGTGGTCGACGATGTGGATCATGTCATGAAGGCAAATACTTCCCCGCATCTCACCGAGCAGCAGACCGGGAACCGGGCCTTCGTCACGGGCACTTTGAGCGACATCATCCTGGGTCACCGGTCGGTGAACCGGGAGCGGCCGATCATTTTTTCCCCCTTCGGTATGGGGATCCTGGATGTGGCGGTCGGCAAGTGGGTGTACGACCAGGCGGTCGCCTCAGGGCAAGACCTCCGGGTAACGGACTTTTTTTACGAGACTGCCCGATGAGAACGGCCGTTGAGGAGCATCTCCCGGACGAGGCGACGGACGTCGAGACTGGCTTCGCCGAGCTGCTCGCTGAAGTGCTGAAGCTCGATCGCGTCTCTGTGGATAGCAATTTCTTTTGTGACCTCGGGGCGGACTCGCTGGTCATGGCGCATTTCTGCGCGCGGGTGAGAAAGCGCGGCGGCCTGCCGTCGATCTCGATGAAAGACGTCTACGCGCATCCGACGATCAGCGGCCTCGCGGCGGCGGTCGCAGAAGCCACTCCCGCCCATCCCGCCGGCACCCCGACAGCGGAGGCGCCGGATCCACCTACACCTATCGTCTCGCGCGAGTACGTGGTAGCCGGTGCCCTGCAGGCCCTCTTCTACTTCGGGTTTTCGTATCTCGGCGTCCTCGCTGCCCTGGGGGGCTATCAATCGCTCGTCGCCGGAGCTGCGGGCGCCGAGCGGATAGTACGCCTCGTGCTCTTCGGCGGCGTGGTTTTCCTGGTCGTATGTACGGTGCCCATTGCGGCGAAATGGCTGCTGGTCGGCCGCTGGGAGGCGCGAAAGATTCGCCTCTGGAGCCTGGGGTACGTCCGCTTCTGGATCGTCAAGACACTGATTCATTCGAATCCAGCCCCCTACCTGTTTGTCGGCTCGCCGCTGTACGGTCTCTATCTGCGGGCGCTGGGCGCCAAAGTCGGCGCCGGGGCGGTGATCCTCTCGCGGCGCATCCCCGTCTGCACCGACCTGCTGACGATCGGCGCGGGAACGGTCATCCGCAGGGAGGCGAGCCTCCTCTGCTACCGGGCGCAGGCCGGCCGGATAGAGATCGGACCTGTGACTCTCGGCCGGAACGTTTTCGTGGGCGAGATGTCCGTCCTCGATATCGATACCGCAATGGGCGACGGAGCGCAGCTCGGTCATTCCTCCGCGCTCCTGCGCGGTCAGGCGGTGCCGGCCGGAGAGCGATGGCACGGATCCCCGGCGCTGCGCACGGAAACCAACTACTTGCGAATTCCGCCGTCTCCCGGGGGGAACGGCACGGTCCGACGGGCCGTTTCCGGCGCCCTCACGCTGATCAGAATCCTGTTAATCGCCGCCCCGCTCCTCGAGCTTGGCCTGGGGATTCTGTTTGCCCAGGTGTCTTCACTGGTCGAGATGCTCGACCCGGGCGTGCACGCCGGCGCCGGTGTTTTGACGGCGAGCGGACTCCTGATCGAGGCGTTTGCCTTCTCGTCCGTTCTCTTCTTCGGCGAGATGCTCGTCGGTCTCCTCGCCATCGGCACCGTCCCCCGCGCGTTGAGGATCTTCATCAAGCCGGATACGGTCTATCCGCTTTATGGGTTCCGCTACACCCTCTACCGGTTCACCGCGGCTCTCAGCAGGCTGCGGTTCTATCCGATGCTCTTCGGTGACAGCTCCTACATCGTCCACTTTTTGAGGTGGGCCGGCTATCGCCTCACGCCCTTCGTGCAAACCGGATCGAATTTTGGCAGCGAAGTGACCACCTCGTACCCTTTCCTGACGTCCGTCGGTACCGGCACCATGGTCGCCGACGGCCTGAACGTGATCACCGATGAGATCTCGAGCTCGTCGTTCCGACTGTCGCAGGCGGCGATAGGCCCCCGCAACTTCCTGGGCAATTACGTCACCTACCCCGCCGGCGGGAGGACGGGCGATAACGTCCTGCTCGGGACGAAGGTCATGGTCCCGATCGACGGCAAGATTCGGGAAGGGGTGGGCCTGCTCGGGTCGCCGCCTTTTGAGATTCCGCGGTCCGTCGAGCGCGACAGCCGCTTCGACCATCTGCGCACGGGCGAAGCGCTGCGCCGGGGCCTGGCCGCGAAGAACCGCTTCAACCTCTGGACGATCGGCATCTTTCTCTCCACGCGGTGGCTCGGTGTTTTCCTCATAGCGCTCATCGACCTTGCGGCCCTCGAGTTATTCGCCGACGCATTCGGCCATGCGGTCATGGCGGCGATGTTCGCCCTCAGCGCTGTGGTCGCCGCGACCTACTACGCGCTCGTGGAACGGTGGTTCGAGGCGCTCGGCCCGCCACCGCCGGCCATCTGTTCGATCTATGACCGGGGTTTTTGGTGGGTTGAGCGCGTCTGGAAGCTGCACCCGATCAACTTCCTTCACCTCTTCGATGGCACGCCGTTCAAGAGCATTCTCTGGCGTCTGATAGGTGTGAAGTTCGGCAGGAGGGTGTTCGACGACGGCGTCTTCATCTCCGAGCCGACGCTCACCGTCATCGGGGACGAGTGCGTGCTCAATCAGCAAACCATTGTCCAGTGTGATTCGCAGGAGGACGGCACCTATAAATCGGGCCCCATCGCGATTGGCTCCGGCTGCACCATCGGGGTGGGCGCGTTCGTGCACTACGGCGTGACGATGGGGGATGGCGCGGTGCTCGCGGCGGACTCCTTTCTGATGAAGGGGGAGACTATTCCGCCGGGAGCGCGGTGGGGTGGCAACCCGGCGAGGGAGATATAGGATGACTGCCGTGAGCTTGCGAGACCACGACGGATTGACCTCTGCCGCGGGCGGCAGGGCGTTTGCGGGGCCTGTGGGCGAAACGGAACGGATCGTCCCGATGGATGTGCTGCGCGGCTTTGCGCTGCTCGGAATCCTCGTGATGAATATCCAATTGTTCGCGATGGTGGAGGCGGTGTACCAGAATCCGGCGGCGTACGGCGATCTGACCGGGACAAATTTCCTCGTGTGGCTCTTCTCGCACCTGCTGGCGGATCAGAAATTCATTTCGATATTCTCGATGCTGTTCGGGGCGGGCATCGTTCTCATGTGGCAGAATGCGGAACGGTCGGGAGCCCGGGCGACGCGCCTCCATTATCGGCGGATGGGCTGGCTGATCCTGTTCGGGCTTCTGCACGCGTATCTGCTCTGGTATGGCGACATTCTTTATACGTTCGGAATGTGCGGGCTTTTCGCCTACCTTGTTCGGCGCAAAAGCCCGGGGACGCTCGTATCCTATGCTCTGGTTCTGGCGGCGATCGGCTCGCTGATCGCAATCGGACTCGCTTTGTTCTGGGTACCGCACCTCTCTCCCGGGAGCAGAGCCGATTTCATCGACGACTGGCGGCCGGGTCCGCAATCGATCAACGAGGAGCTGGCGGCGTATCGGGGCTCCTGGATCGAGCAGATGCCGGACCGCGTAGAGAGCGCGCTCGACATAGAGACCTCGGAGTTTCTCACATTTTACGCCTGGAAGGTCTCGAGCCTGATGCTCCTCGGGATGGCCCTGTTCAAGCTCGGCGCTTTCCATGCGCGGTGGAGCCGCGGGCGGTACCGGGCGCTCATGGGGACGGGGCTGCTCGTTGGAATTCCCGTGATCCTGTTCGGGGTCGTTCAGAACTTCTCGAGAAACTGGGACGCCGGATATTCGGCCTATCTGGGAGGGCAATACAACTACTGGGGAAGCTATCTCGTCGCGCTGGGATGGACCGGCCTTGTCATGCTCTGGTGCCAGAGCTCGCGGGCTTTGGCCCTAAGGGAGCGGATGGCAGCCGTTGGCCGCATGGCATTTTCGAATTACATCCTGCAAACCCTCATCTGCACGATGATCTTTTATGGAACCGGTTTCGGTTATTTTGGGAGCGTGCCCCGCACCGGCCAGATCCTCATCGTCTTCGCGATTTATTCCTCCCAACTCGTGATGGCCCCAATCTGGCTTCGCCATTTTCGGTTCGGACCGCTCGAGTGGCTCTGGCGGACGCTGACATACGGTGAACACCAGCCATTTCGGCGCGATGCCGTCCGGTCGGCTGCGCGTAATCCGTATGATCCGTCACTCAATGAAAACCGATCGCTCACGAAAGTGGCGCCGGGTGGGGGAGGCGTAAGATGATCGACCCCGGCAGTGTGCAGGGTGTTGGACCCAGCCGGACCCTTCCCGATAGCCGGGTCCACGAACTCTTCGAGGACCAGGCCCGGGCGCGCCCGACCGCCATCGCAGCCACGAACGGCAACGGACAGATGACGTACCGGGAGCTCAATTCTCGCGCCAATCAACTGGCCAGGGCTCTGGTGAAACGGGGGCTCTCACGCGAAGGTGTCGTGGGGGTGGTGACCGAACGCAATCTGGACTGGTTGACCGCGGTGATCGCAATCTTCAAGGCCGGCGGGGCGTACTTACCCGTCGAGCCGCATTTTCCCCCTGATCGAATCGCCAAAATGCTCTCGCGGGCGGGTTGCCGGCTCGTCCTGACAGAACGGGGCAGCATTGTGATGCTCGAACGGGCGCTCGACTCGGTGCCGGGAGTCGGGAGGTTTTTCATCGAGGAGGCATTCAGAGAAAATCATCCCGACGGCGATCTTAGAATTCCCGTGGCGCCCAACCAGCTCGCATATATTTACTTCACATCCGGCTCAACCGGCGAACCCAAAGGGGCGATGTGCGAGCATGAAGGGATGCTCAACCACCTCATCGCGAAGATCGACGATCTCGAAATCGGCGAGGGAACGGTGGTGGCCCAGACGGCGCCACAGTGCTTCGACATCTCTCTCTGGCAGCTGATTTCAGCGGTGCTGGCAGGCGGTCGCACGCACCTGGTCGAGCAGGAGATCATTCTCGACGCAGGGCGGTTCCTCCAGAGGATCGTCGAAACCGGAGTCAATATCGTTCAGGTTGTGCCCTCCTACCTCGAAGTACTCATTTCCGATCTATCGCGGACCCCGCGCTCGTTGCCCGATCTCCAATATGTGGTGGCCACGGGCGAGGCTTTGAAGAAGGAGTTGGTCGAGCGTTGGTTCGCGGTTCAACCCCGGATCAGACTTGTGAACGCGTACGGGCTCACCGAAACCTCGGACGATACCAACCACGAGATCATGGATCGGGCCCCGTCCGGGGAGCGAGTTCCCCTCGGCCGGCCCATCAGTAACGTGAACATCTACCTCATGGACGAACAGCTATCGCCGGTGTCCGCGGGCGCTGCCGGCGAGATCTGCTTTTCCGGGGTTTGTGTCGGCAGGGGATACATCAACGATCCCGAGCGGACGGAACAGGCGTTCCTCGCTGATCCGTGCCGCCCGGGCCAACGGATGTATCGGAGCGGGGACTTTGGCCGTTGGTTGCCTGACGGGAAGCTGGAGTACCTCGGCCGCAAGGATAGTCAGGTGAAGATCAGCGGATTCCGGATAGAGATCGGAGAGATTGAGAACAAACTTCTCCGTGTCCCCGGTGTGAGCGAAGCCGCCGTTGTAATCACGGAACGCCCCGACCAGAGCCGGCAATTGGTGGCTTTCTACTCAGGCGACCAGGTGGATCCCGCCATGATGCGGGAGCGGCTCGGCGAGTTGCTGCCCAGGTATATGGTTCCGTCCGCTTTCTCCTGGCGGCGCGTGCTGCCGCTGACGGGGAACGGCAAGATCGACCGGAAGGCGCTGACGGCGCTCGCCGGAGAGCTCGATCACGCCGACCAACGCCACGAGGGGCCGGGCACGAAGACCGAGCAACGGTTGGCGGCCGCGTGGGCGGAGGTACTTGGCATTGCCAAAGAACAGATAGGCAGGCGGGATCACTTTTTCGACCTCGGGGGCACATCGCTCTCCGCCGTGAGGCTGGCGATTGTTCTCGATCGTGAGGTCTCCACGAAGGACGTGACGGCGCACCCGATCCTCGCCGATCAGGCGGAGTTGATCGATAGAAAAGGCGAAGGGGGTGTGCTGAAATGAGCTCGCCCTCGATCTCCATCGTCAACGTGGATTTGCGCCCCGGGAAGCCGCCGATGCTCACTGCAGAACCGAACGGCGACGCGGTGCGCTGGGCTGCCGGGCACTGTGCCATGTTGCGTGACCTTGTAAATGAGCACGGCTCGCTCATGGTGCGCGGCCTGGGGCTCCGGGACGCAGCAGGCGCCGGTGCCGTCTTCCGGCAATTGGGGAACCTCATCGAAGAGAAAGAGGCATTCGCACCCCGGCACGTCTATGCTCAGGGGGTCTACTCCGCGTCCAAGTGGCCGCCCGGCCAGGCGATGTGCATGCACCACGAACTCAGTTATCTGCACGCGCCCCCCGGCCTCATCCTCTTCGCATGCCTGAGGGCGGCAACTTCCGGGGGAGCCACCCCGGTGGCCGATTCGGCCGCAGTGCTTGAGGCGCTTCCCGCAGAGTTGGTCCGCCGCTTTGAGCGGCTGGGTTGGCTCTTGATCCGCAATTATAATGAAGAGATCGGGGCGTCGTTCGCCGAGGCATTCGGCACAAACGACCGTGCCGCCGTCGAGAGTTATTGCCGGGCCAACGCCATCAGGTTCGAGTGGCAGCCCGGCGGCGGGCTGCGAACCTGGCAGCGGCGGAACGCAATCCGACAACACCCCCTTAACGGCCGGCGGTGCTGGTTCAACCAGATCGCTTTCCTGAACGAATGGACGCTCGATCCGGAAGTGCGCGAATACCTGATAGACCTCTACGGCGAGCAGGGGCTGCCGTTCAACACCCGCTTTGGCGACGGCGAAGCGTTCGGAGCGGACGTCGTCCGGGCGATCAACGAAGTGTACGATGCGAACGCCGCACGCGAGCGATGGCAGGATGGCGATCTGCTGCTCGTGGACAATATTCGCACCGCGCACGGTCGGGAGCCCTTCGAGGGACCGCGTGAGGTCGTGGTGGCGATGCTTGAACCGATGACGAACCCGGGCTCCCCTCCAGCGGACGGAGTGGGCGGCGGGTGAAGAAAAGATTCGGGAATGATTCGCTCGTCAGAAGACGGTTGATCCCACCCGCCACATTAGGAACGCCACGCTGAAATGCGCTCCGGGAGGGTGTTCACTCCCAGGTCCGCGCAAAGAGACTTGAAACTTCTTTTCGCACCGCGCCATTTCAAATCAGGAAGCTTCTCCCGGAGCGGAACGTCCTCGCGGAGGGTGGCCAACCGGCGAAATAACAAGGCGTCGATGCGATGGCCTTCAAGATTCTCCGAGAGATATTGTGCGCGGCTCACCGGCACTCTCCATTTCTTGAAGTCAGCCGGGATTTGTTCCAGATGCCTGAACCGGGCAAGTACCGCGGAGGTCGATTTTTCCCCCCACCCGGGAATTCCGGGGTAACCATCGGCAGAGTCTCCCACCAGCGCAAGCCAGTCCGGGATCGATTCCGGTCGCACTCCGAACTTCTGGAGAACGCCTTTTTCATCGAGCACGATCTCACGGCGCCTGTCCCAGCAAACCACCTTTTTGCCCCGCACCGACTGGGCAAGATCCTTGTCCGGCGAGCATATGACGACCTGATCGACCCCCTTTGCGTCCCTGAAGCGCGATGCAGCCGTTGAGAGAGCATCGTCCGCTTCGAACTCGACCATCGGCCACACGACAATACCCAGAGCGGAGACCGCCTTCTCCGCCAGGGAGAACTGCGCAAGAAGTTCCTTGTCAACCCCTTCTTCGGTTTTGTAGCCGGCATAGAGCTTATTGCGGAAAGATTTGATCACGTGATCGAACGCGCATGCAAGGTGCGTTGTCCCGTGCGTATGAAGAAGCGAAATGAGGCTCCGGACGAGGCCAACGGTCGCCCCGACCTCGCTTCCATCCGGCGCTTGCCTCTTCGGAGCGCCGAAGTAGTTGCGGAAGAGCTCGTACGTGCCGTCGATGAGATGTATTTTCATTTGACATTCCTCATTCCATTCTGATTTCCCGGGGTCCACCCGGACCCCTCAAGGTACGGGTTCCTGCGAATATACCAAAAGGCTGCGCCTGCCAGGTCCGAGGCATCGGTAGGCGCGACCTTCAGGTCGCGTAACGGGATCACACCGAAGTTCAGGCAGTACCTGACGATGGGTGGCGTCTTATTTTGTCATCCTGAGCGAAGCGAAGGATCTCGCAGATCGGATAGACGAGATCCTTCGGTCGCTACGCTCCCTCAGGATGACATGCTCGGTGAAATTGAGACACTGCCTGACGATGAAGGGAGTTGATAGTAGTTGAGATATTGGCTAGTTTGGTGTCGCTCACTCTTGTGTTAAGAACATTCGAATGCCGGGCGGAAGCAAGATCGCGCGCTTTGCCAAGGAGGGAAGGGGATGACGAAACATAGATACTGGGTCGAATTGATCACGGCTGAATCCGACGCCTCCCGATTCGTTCGTCACCGGAGAATCATTCGCTTCCCGCAACTCACGATGCCGTTGCTGGCTGCGCACACGCCGCCTCACTGGCGGGTCACACACACCGACGAAATCGTCCAGAAAGTCCGCTTTGACAAACCGTTTTCGCTTGTTGGAATTACGGCAAATACGGCTGCCGCGCCTCACGCATACGGCCTCGCAAAGCGATATCATGACCGGGGAATACCGGTTGTCATCGGCGGACCTCATGCGACTCTCATGCCCGGGGAGGTGGCACAGCACGCGGACGCGGTTGTGATCGGCGAAGGCGAACTAGTTTGGCCTCGCATTCTGGAAGATGTTGAGAATGGCCGACTGGCGAAGTTCTATCGCGACGACCACCTGCCCGATCTCAAAAAGATGCCTGCACCCCGTTGGGATTTGATCAAAGGGCGTGTGCACGGAAAAGGGGTTTCCATTGCAACCAGGGGTTGTCCCTTTGCGTGCGATTACTGCACGATTCCGGCCATGTACAGCCGCCGGATGCGATACCGGCCCATCGGTGAGGTGGTTGATGAAATCCGCCGCATGCCGGGTCGAGCTCTCATTTTTTGGGACGATAATATCGGCGCGAATCGGGAGTACGCGAAGGAACTCTTTCGGGCAATCGCTCCTTTTCGGCGGTGGTGGACCAGCCAGGTGACTCATGACGCCGCGTTCGACGACGAGTTCTTGCAACTCGCAGCCCGAAGCGGGTGCAAGGCGTTCTTCATAGGTTTGGAATCTGTGTCTCAACAGAGTCTGAATGCGGCGAACAAGAAGCATAACAAGGTGTCTGCCTACCGGGAGGTGGTGTCGCGGCTTCACGAACACCGAATCGCGATCCAGGCAGGAACGGTGTTCGGGTTTGATCATGACGAAAAATCGATTTTTCGCGACACGTTGGATTATTTCCGCGACATCGCAATCGACTCCGCAACGATCAGCGTGCTTATCCCATTTCCCAACACACCGCTCTTTCTGCGTCTTGAAGCCGAAGGGAGGATTCTGACCCGGGATTGGTCCAAATACGACGGCAAGAAACACGTTGTCTTTCAGCCGGCCCGCATGTCGCCGGAGGAACTGTTAATGGGCATGGAATGGATGGCGCGCAAGTTCTATTCCTCACGCTCGATCGTTCAGCGCATGTGGAAATCACGAACGGGCCTCTGGTGGAATATAGTCAGAAACCTCGGGTACCAACTCTCGCTCAGAAATTTTGGCAACGTGGGGTACGATCCTTGCGTAAGCGACGGGAACCACTGAGGGAGTAAAACAGTTCGGTATTTGATAATGGTGGATCTTCTTCCTACTTTTTAGCCAAAGCCTGAAACACCCCGCCAAACCCATCCGAGACGGGACAGCGTACAGTGCACAGCGAGCGTTTCTGAGAACATGCCCCGGGCACCACTTCTCTTGAACTGAGTCCGCATATGCCAGACGATACGATCCTCATCGTTGACGACGATCCGACCACTCTGCTTCTGATCACGGCGATTCTGGGAAAAGAGCAGTATCGTCTTCTCACCGCGAAGGACGGAGCCGAGGCTCAGTCGCTTATTCAACAGCAGGGCAAATCGATCACGGCGATCCTTCTTGATTGGGAGATGCCGAAGATGAGCGGGATCGAGTTGCTGCGATGGCTGAAAGATCAATCCGAATTCGAGCACACGCCGGTGATCATGCAAACCGCCAGGGACAGCGCCGAACACATCAGGGAGGGCATCAATGCCGGCGCTTACTATTATCTTACGAAACCTGTTGACAAGGGTGTGCTCGTCTCGATCGTCCGGGCGGCGGTGACGGATGTCCGTTCGCGGGAGACCCTGCTTCAGAACGTCAGGGAGAATGAAAACCCGTTCGGACTTCTGATCGATGGCACATTTCATTTTCGGACTCTGGGTGAGGGCGAATTCCTTGCCGTCCGGATCGCGCATGCGTCGCCCGAATCGGAGAAGGCTCTGGTCATCTCCGAGCTCATCACGAACGCCATCGAGCATGGAAATCTCGGCATCACGTATGACGAAAAGACGGCTTGCCTGGCGGGAGGAAGATTGCGCGATGAAGTCGAGCGTCGACTGGCAATGCCCGAGTACGAAAACAAGTACGTACGCCTGCACGTTGAGAAACAAGTTTCGAAGCTGAGAATCACGATCGAGGATCAGGGAAAAGGATTTGATTACGCGAAGTATCTCGATTTCGACGAGGCCCGTGTGTTCGACAATCACGGACGGGGAATTGCGATGACGGCATTCGCCCTGGACATCGAATACAAAGGAAATGGCAATACGGTTGTGGTAACGATACCGCTTGCGTGATATGACCTTTCCGGTTGGGCGACAATAATGCACGACGAAGAGAGGCCAAAAGCTGAACTTCTTGACGAGCTCCGCCGGCTGCGCCGCGATCTCGCCCAGTTACATCATGAGGAAGAAGAGCGGAAAGCTGCAGAGAAACGGCTTGCTGCCCAGTACGCGGTAACCCGCGCTCTCGCCGAATCCTCGACTCTCTCCGAAGCAACTCCAAAAATCCTTCGTGCAATCTGTGAAGGCGCCGGCTGGGAGGTTGGAACGATCTGGCGCGTTGATCAAAGCGCTGGAGTCCTGCGCTGTGTGGACACCTGGCATGGCACAGAAGTCGACGTGTCCGCCTTCGAGGAGATGACACGGAACATCACGTTTTCCAGCGGAATTGGATTGCCGGGGCGTGTGTGGAGCAACGGACAACCGGCATGGATTATTGACGTCGTCCGTGATCCCAACTTTCCGCGGGCACAAGCCGCTGCAAACAGCAACCTTCATGGGGCCTTTGGCTTTCCAATCCTTTTTGGAGGCCAGGTCACGGGCATCATCGAGTCATTCAGTCATAAGATCGAGGAGCCGGATGACAACCTGTTGCAGATGATGGCAGCACATGGGAGTCAGATCGGCCAGTTTGTGGAACGAAAACGTGCGGAAGTTGAGCTGCTTGAGGCGAAGGAAACGGCCGAGCGCGCTGCCAACTCAAAAGCTGAGTTCCTGGCCGTCATGAGCCACGAGATTCGCACACCGATGAACGCGATCATCGGTATGACCGGATTGCTCCTTGAGACTGATCTGACTGCCGAACAGCGCGACTATGCGGAAACGGTCCGGGCGAGCAGCGAATCGTTGCTCACGATTATCAACGATATCCTGGATTTCTCCAAGATCGAATCATCCAGGCTCGAGCTGGAGGAGCATCCGTTTGAAATCGGGGGATGCATCGAGGACGTGTTTGATTTATTGGCGCACAAGGCTCATGAGAAAAAACTCGATTTGGTCTACTCCGTCCATGCAGATGTCCCCCCCGTCATCATCGGCGATGTCACACGGCTTCGGCAGATCCTTGTCAATCTTGCGGGCAATGCGTTAAAGTTCACGGAGAAAGGGGAGATCCTGATTTCGGTGCGCAAGCTGCCCGAACAAGAGGGCGCGATGGTGCTCCAGTTCTCGGTGAAGGACAGCGGAATTGGAATACCGAAGGACAAGATCGACCGGCTCTTCAAGCCATTCTCTCAGGTGGACACCTCGACAACCCGGAAGTACGGCGGCACAGGTTTGGGTTTGGCGATCTCTGCGAAGCTGGTCGACTTGATGAAGGGTTCGATCTCCGTGGAATCAACCGAAGGGCAGGGGTCGACGTTTTCGTTCACGATGAGGACTCAAGCCGCCGCCGCATCTTCAACGACGGCTGTCCATGGCGGCCTCCCGGTGATAACAAATAACCACGTGTTGCTGGTTGATGACAATGAAACAAATCTGAAGATACTGCTGACGCAGTGCAAACAGTGGGGAATGCTTCCCCGCGCGACGACGTCGGGCAAGGAAGCGCTCTCCTGGCTTGAACGGGGAGATCACTTCGACGTCGCCATACTCGATATGCAGATGCCCGGTATGGATGGTTTGCAGCTCGGGGGCCAGATCCGAAAAGTCCGGACCAGGAATGAATTGCCGATTATTCTGCTTACATCCTTGGGGAAGAGAGAGGATATCGAGAGGGCCGCGAAGGAGATATTTTCAGCCTACGTCGCAAAACCGATCAAGAAATCGCAACTCTTCGATATCCTGGTGAGCGTGTTCGCTGATTCGCCCGTGAAAATCGGCAGGCAACGCGAAGAACCGAAACTTGACAGCACGCTCGCGTCACGGTTGCCGTTACGGATCCTGGTCGCTGAAGATAATTCCGTCAACCAGAAACTCCTGTTGCGTATTCTGCAACAGATGGGTTATGGCGCGGATCTGGCTGCGAATGGACTCGAAGTCCTTGACGCAATGAAACGTCAGCAGTATCACCTGATCTTCATGGATGTTGAAATGCCGGAAATGGACGGGCTCGAAGCCACACGGGCCATTACACAGCATCCCCAAGGGTTTAGAAGGCCGTTTATTATCGGCACTACCGCGTACGCGATGGAAGAAGACCGGAAGAAATGTCTCGAAGCCGGAATGGATCATTACATCAGCAAGCCGATAAAGATCGTCGAGATTCAGCAGGCCATTGAGCATTGGGGTTCCATGGCCTTGTCAGGAGTCCACACGGAAGTCAAGCGTGCCGAATCGGATTCGCTGATCGACATACGAAGGGTCAGAGAAATCAATTCCATCTCACAAGGCAATGATCCCCCGATGCTACAGCAGCTTATCGACCTGTATCTGGACGAGTGTACCGGTTTCCTCGACCAATTGCGTCAGTCCGTTAAGGCAGGCGATTCCGCGGGGGTGCATGCTGTCGCTCACCGGCTCAAGGGATCAAGCATGAATCTGGGGATTGTCGGTGTTGCTGATCTGTGTGGCCAGATCGATGGAAAAAGCAAACAAGGCAAGCTTGATGAAGTACCTCCTTTGCTCCTCCAGTTGGAAAATACCTTCCAGCGGGTTACAGTCGAACTACAGAGTCTTCGGCCGTAAGGTTCGATCCCGCCGCAGGCCGCGCCGCATTTGATAATGGTTGACGGATTGGTTAGTTTAGCCTCAATTCTTTGAATTGCGTTGCTTGTGCGCGAATGATCAACCAAACAATGTCTCACTACAAGATCCTTGAGAAGCTCGGCGAGGGCGGCATGGGCATTGTCTATAAAGCCCACGACACCAAGCTCGATCGCGATGTCGCATTAAAATTTCTTCCGGCAAGCGTCGTTTCATCGCCGGAGGATGTGGCGCGGTTCGAACAGGAAGCCAGAGCGATCTCCGCACTCAACCATCCCAACATCGCCACAATCTTTGATATCGATGAAGCCGATGGGAAGAAGTTCCTCGTGCTGGAGTACATTGCCGGCGGCACACTGAAATCAAAACTCAAGAAGCTGAAGTCGGAAGACAAAGAGTTTACAATTGCCGAAGTGATCGACGATGGTATCCAGATTGCCGATGGCCTGGCTCACGCCCACCGGCAACAGATCGTTCACCGTGACATCAAGAGCGATAACGTGATGCTGACCGGTGAAGGGAAAGTGAAAATCACCGACTTTGGCCTTGCGAAGCTTCGCGGCACCACACAGTTGACGAAAACCGGCAGTACCATCGGTACGCTTGCCTACATGGCGCCGGAGCAGTTGCGGGGAGAAGATATTGACCACCGTGCCGATTTGTTTTCGCTCGGCGTCGTCCTGTATGAAATGACAACATTGCGGCTTCCTTTCCGTGGCGAGCATGAAGCTGCTTTGACCTATTCGATCGCGAATGAAGAACCCGCGCCGGTAAAATCTCTCCGGCAGAATATTCCTCCGGCACTGGAGCAGGTCATCGCAAAATGTCTCCATAAAGACAGAACACAGCGCTACCAGAAAGCCGACGAGATTGTTGCCGACTTGCGCGCACTTCAGAGCGAAACAACGGGCACGGTAAAAACCGTCATCGTGAAAGAGCGTTCAAAGCTCCCGTGGATTCTTGCCGCCGCGGCAGTTCTCGTTATTGCCGCGGGTCTCTATCTGTTTATGCCGGGAGCCCATCCCACCGGTGCGAACAGTAAAACAATCGCCGTGCTGCCATTTGCTAATATGAGCAGCGATCAGAAAGAGGATGAATACTTCAGCGACGGGATCACCGAGGACATCCTGACGCAGCTCGCAAAAATTGCCGACCTTAAGGTCATATCCCGCACTTCCGTTATTCAGTATAAAGGAACAAAAAAGACGATACGTGAAATCGGCAAGGAACTCAATGCGGGAGTTGTTCTAGAAGGCAGTGTGCGGCGAGCCGGCAATCAGGTACGGATCACCGCTCAGTTAATCGACGCCAACACAGACGAACATCTTTGGGCGGACAACTATGACAGAGAATTTAAAGAGGTCTTTACGATCCAGAGCGAGATTGCACAGAAGATTGCTTCGTCGCTTCAGGCAAAGCTGACCACGGCGGAACAGGCGCGGATTGCCAATCCCGCAACAACTAAACCTGAAGCGTACAATGCCTTCTTGCTCGGGAAGAGTTTCTTTAACATGCGCGGTAAAGAAAATCTTGAGAAGGCGATCCACTACTTCGAGCAAGCGCTCTCGATCGATCCCGGTTACGCTCCGGCGTGGGCCGATTTGGCAATGGTCCACGCTTCCCAGGCTGATATTGGCTACATTCTTACAGATGAGGGCTATCGCAAAGCGAGGCAGGAAGCAGAAAAGGCGCTCCAACTCGATCCCAACCTTGCCACGGCACATTCCAGGATGGGGTTGATTCAAACGAATTACGATTGGGATTGGAGCGCGGCAGACGCATCCTTCAAAAGAGCGCTCGAACTGGAGCCTGGCAATCTTAGTGCTATCGTTAATTATAGCAACTTAGCATCCACACTTGGGCGGTTCGATGAGGCAATGAGATTAACTCGTCGCGCGATTGAACTCGACCCGGTCAGAGCGGTCTTTTACTCGAATCTCGGTATTTATGCTTTCTACGCCGGGCAACTCGACGAATCGGAGGCTGCATATAAAAAATCTATTGAGTGGAACCCGAAGTATTCATTAGTGCACTTTAACCTCGGTCTCGTGTATTTGGAAAAAGGAAAACCCGATTCCGCACTCCTGGAAATGAAAATGGAAACCGAACCGTCCTGGCAGCGACATGGGTTTGCACTGGTGTATCACGCATTAGGTAAGAAGAAGGAAGCCAATAATGCGCTGGATTCCGATATAAAGGAATTTGGCGATATTGGCGCATACCAGATTGCAGAAATCTACGCGTATCGGGGCGAGGCGGATAAGTCATTCGAATGGCTTGAGCGCGCATACAAGCAGCGTGATGGCGGTCTATGCGGAATGAAGGGTGATCCGCTCCTGCGCAACATCGAAAAAGACCCGCGCTACGCCGTTTTCATGAAAAAAATGAAGTTGCCGTTGTGAGGAGGCAAGTTTCCGATGGGAGTGCCTCAGGTTTGCCAACGGTTCCTGTCCAACGTTTTTTAACCCTTGAATGAAAGCTCTCATCTCTGCGATGGAAAGGGAAAAAGCCACGAAGACACCGTATTTTTCTTTGCTTTTGCTCTGCGCAATGAGCGGGCTACTCTCGTCAATCGGCTCCGCTCAGGTGTATGAACTCAAATCTCTCCCTTTTCAGTTTCCTTACGGAATCAACGACTCGGGAGCGATCATAGGCTCCGACGGCACGCATGCCTACCTCTGGGAAAACGAGGCCAGTATCGGCATAGGTGGGCTCTATCCCGGAGGTGCATCGCTCGCGCATGGGTTAAATAATTCCAAGCAGGTGGTGGGTTACGCCCCGCCAGGCCTAAACCAGAACGTCCATGCTTTCCTCTGGCAGAATTTTGTCATGACTGACCTCGGAATTGTGAGCAACCTTTACAGCGAAGCCACCTGTATCAACGACTCCGGCGAAATAGCGGGAAACGCGTTCGATACCACGGGGGCTCACCCGTTCTTTTGGAAAAATGGAGTGGCAATTGATATGGCAACACCCGGCAACCAGGGTTCCGGTGCCGCGGGAATCAACAATATGGGACAAGTAGTCGGTAGCTCACGACTCAATGATACTACCGTCCACGCCTACGTTTGGCAAAATGGGGGCGTGACGGATCTCGGAACTTTTGGTGGTGGTACTTACTCCGAAGCAAGGGCGATTAATAATATCGGTCAAATCGTTGGGAGCTCGAGCCTCGACGGGCCCAGCGGTACCGACGCGATCCTCTGGGATGGAGGGCTCACGGATCTGGGATACATTGGAATCCCCGGAAATGCTTCGGGTTGGTCTGTTGCAAATGATATCAACGACGCAGGAGTCGTGGTCGGCCAATCAACTTGGGCTTCCCCCACCTACCAGGTTAACACTCACGCCTTTGTCTGGCGCAACGGCGTCATGACCGACCTGAATACTGTGACCGACACGACGGGAGGGTGGGAACTCGTCGGGGGGACCGGCATCAACAATCAGGGAGATATTCTCTGTCAGGCCGTTCAGAGGGCTTATCCGAACTTCGTACAATCGGTGCTCCTGAAAAGGGGGGACATCTTCCTGAAAGATCCGGCGTCAGGCGTGAAGTGGATCAGCGGGGACATCGATACCATTCGATGGAGGTCCGGCCTCGATCCGGGGGAGAAAGTCATCCTCTGGTACAGTCTCAACGGCGGCCAGACATGGAGGCTCATCGAGACCAATTATCCGGCGGATGAGGGGAAGTACCTCTGGAGCGTACCGGACACGATCTCGACGAAAGTACGAATTCTTGTTACGTCGGCCTCCGACTTCTCGAAAAATGATACGAGCGAGATCTTTAAGATCAAGGGATACGTTCTCACGAAAATGTCACCGACCGACGACTATATCCCGTATAGCATCCAATCCGACCGGTGGGGGTTTGGAAATACTCCGCTGGATTGTTGGCCACAGTATTGGTATCACCGGTTCGACTACACGGGCGTAGACCCATTCACGGGCGGGAGCTACCTGTTGGGTGAGAACTTCGCGGCCGAGGTCTTTCTCAATGCTCATCCGGCGGACCACCCCGACTGGCCTTCTTTCGTCAACACGTTCGGCGTGGATGCGTCGTATGTCAAAGCGTCCGCCTCTCTCTACTCACCGACGGCAGTAGCGCGGTGGGAGGGCATCAAAGGCAATTGGGGCGGGTCCTGTTTCGGCATCTCCACATCAAACGCGATCGCATTTCGCAATCAGACGAATTTTAGAAATAAGTACGCCGATTTTCCTTTTTACGTCTCCGCCAATGAGGTGGGTTCGGATACGAATACGCTTCCGGTGATCAATGAACTGTTTACACATCAGTTCGGCAATCCCCACCAAGCATACAATGACTCTCGCTGGGAATCGATGACTCCCACACTAACCGTGAATGAATTGAAGTCGATGCTCCTGAGCGACGACGCACCGGTACGAACGTTGAATATCTATAACAACGGTCCCGATGGCGGAGGGCACTCGATCTTGCCGTACAAGCTCAAACAGGATGCCGTCCAACGGAATCTCTACTACCTCAGCGTGTACGATAATTCCTATCCCGACGTTCTGGACGCACAGATCACCATTGATACCGCGCAGAACTCCGGTCATGGGAGTTGGGAGTATCCACTGTGGCTCCATTGGGGAGGGAACAGAGGGATATACCTTGCAGACCCGGCGATAGACTACCTTTCGCATCCGACGTTGCCGAAAAACAACCCTGCATGGCGTGCATCACCGTTCGTAGTACCGCCGAACCTGCTCGAGATCAATCCGGTCCGCTCAGCTTCGATACATATCCGGGATATCCATGGATACGAAACAGGATACTCCGACAGCGTGATTCTTGCCGGGATTCCGGGATCGCGGCCGGATATCATCCTGAACGGAAGCACGACACCGCCCTATGGATACACCTTGCCCGACTCCGCGTATTCCGTTTCGATGAGTAATTTTTCTTCGGAAATCTCACGGATATTCTTCTTTGTCGAGGATAAAACGTTCGGTGTCGAACGAACCGGAGCTACCCAGGGTCAGACCGACAAGATCTATTTCAATGGAGGTGTTTCTGTCGCGAATCCGGACACCGATGCGAAGACCTTGCGCTTTGTCAACATACTCAACCAGTTTGTTCACCAGGGTCAAGAAAAGGTATTCTCGCTTCGGTCGTTGACATTATCGGCCAATGATTCGGTGAGAATGGAAAATACCGCAAATGACGGAATAAAGTTCAGCTCTTTCGGCTCGTCAGCAAGGACATATAAACTGGAATTGGAGCTGGATAACTATTTCACGGGGAGGCGGCGTTTTGCACACGACTTAGTACAATTGGCGGGAAACTCCTCACATATTATTCAGCCAAACTGGTCAACACTAGGTAACGGCGATCTCAAAATCCTGGTCGATCACGGAAATGATGGCACGATCGATGATTCGCTGCTCGTAAGTAATCAGGTCACTGGCGTGAAAGGCCGTGGCTCTTTCCCGGTGCCTGGCGAGTATCGCCTTGCGCAGAACTACCCCAATCCTTTCAACCCCCGGACGACGATCGAGTATGACCTGCCGGCGCGCTCGCATGTGCGAGTGGCGATTTACGATCTCTTTGGGCGTGAGGTCGCCGTTCTCGTCGATGGAAGCGAAGATGCCGGGTATAAGTCCGTGGAGTGGAATGCGGTTGGCGTGGCGAGCGGCGTTTATTTCTGTCGGTTGCAAGCCGGCGACGTTACCTTAACAAGGAAACTCGTTCTGATGAAATGATGACGATGCGCTCGCGTCGGCATTTTTTGGCTCGTTTCCACGCCCCGCGTGGGCACGCATATGTAGGCGGTCCGCGCCGTTGCTCATTCCTCGCGCCATCCATGAGTCTTCACTGTCTAGCCTGTTTCTTGTAGGGGCGAGGCATGCCTCGCCCGGTATCTCCCGGTTGACCTCTGCGCTTCCCGCTTGCAATCCTCGCATGTATTTACTAACTTTCTCCCCGCCCCGGGGAGGACTCCATGTTTTCACACGCGATCAGTGCCACGATCTGTGGTATCAAGGCCCATCTCGTTCAAGTCGAAGCGCACATCTCTCCGTCTCTCCCCGCGTTCAACGTCGTCGGTCTCCCCGATAGCGCGGTCAAGGAGAGCCGCGACAGGGTCTATGCAGCGATCAAGACATCCGGATTTCGCTTTCCCCCTCAACGGCTTACCGTCAATCTTGCCCCAGCCGATCTGAAGAAAGAAGGGTCGGCTTTCGATCTTCCGATCGCGATCGGCTTGCTTGCGGCATCAGCACAGGTTTCCCCCGATCTATTGGATCGCTATGTGATTCTCGGCGAGCTCGCGCTCGACGGAACATTGCGTCCGATTCACGGGGCGCTTTCGATCGCCGTTGAGGTGAAGTTGCGACGGCTCAAAGGCATGCTCGTACCCGCGCCGAACGCGAAGGAAGCCGCGATGGTGTCGGGGATCGAAGTATATCCGATGGACTCCCTAAGTCAAACAGTCGAGTTTCTAAATGATCGAACCGGTTCAAGAACTCCAATCCAAGGGGCTGCCGAACAGCAATGTTCGCAAGACCAGGGCTACCCGCTGGATTTCCGGGATGTTAAAGGGCAGGAAAATGTGAAGAGAGCCCTGGAGGTGGCGGCAGCGGGCTCGCACAATATCGTGATGATCGGACCCCCGGGCTCCGGGAAGACGATGCTCGCATCGAGAATCCCCTCCATACTGCCGCCTCTCACATTCGATGAGTCGATCGAAACCACCCAGATTCATTCCGTCGCCGGAATCCTTCCCCGGGATACGGCGATGCTCAATGGCCGCCCCTTTCGCGCGCCTCATCATACGATCTCCGACGGTGCCCTCGTCGGAGGCGGGATTCTCCCCCGGCCCGGGGAAATTTCGCTTGCCCACCACGGCGTGCTCTTCCTGGACGAGCTCCCGGAATTCAGCCGGCACGTCCTCGAGGTGTTGCGCCAACCGCTTGAAGAATGCCGGGTGACGATCAGCCGCACGAGAATGACAGTGGAATTCCCCGCGAACTTCATGCTCGTGTGCGCGATGAATCCTTGTCCCTGCGGCTACTTCACCGACCCCGCAAAAGAGTGCACCTGCAACCCGATGCAGATTCTGAAGTACATGGCGAAAATCTCCGGCCCGCTCCTGGATCGGATCGACCTCCACATCGAGGTGCCCGCTCTTAAATACCGCGACCTCTCGAGCGCGGAGCTCGCCGAATCTTCTCAGTCTATTCGGGATCGGGTAACCAGAGCCCGCGAGGTCCAGATGAAGCGTTTCAGCTCGGGGACGGGGACGTATTCGAACGCGGCCATGCAGCCCGCGGATCTTCGCACCTATTGTCGCCTGGACTCTCCGGGCACGGAGCTTCTCAAGACGGCTATCACCAAGCTCGGGCTTTCTGCGCGGGCGTACGACAGGATTCTCAAAGTGGCGCGGACGATCGCGGACCTGGCACAGTCGCAAAATATCCGGGCCGAACACCTGAGCGAGGCGATTCAATACCGGAGTTTGGATCGGAGCCTTTGGAGGACATGAACCACCTCTCTTGGTCCGATAGCTGGCGGCATGCCGTAGCGCACGTCTGGTTCCCACGCTCTGCGTGGGAACCCATACGGGGACGCTCTGCGTCCCCGCTTTCGGCATTACTGGTTCCCACGCTCTGCGTGGGAACCCATACCGGGACGCTCCGCGTCCCCGCTTTCGGCATAGAACCTTACAATGGGTAGATCGCGCTACATAATCACGGATGATCAGGCGCCGTACTTCCTCACGTGCACGGTGATCAACTGGTTCCCCCTCTTCTCAAAACCCGCGATAGTCGAGTTGGTCCTTAATTCCCTCCAGCACCTGCAAACGAGTGGACGATTGCGACTGTACGCATATGTAATTATGGAAAACCACCTGCATCTCATCGCATCGTCGGAGAATCTCTCCAGAGAGCTCGCGAGTTTTAAGTCATACACCGCCCGCGAGATCATCGACCATCTCAACCTGAGCAAATCAAGCGGAATCCTCAGGCAACTTCACTTTTATCGGCGGCGTCACAAAGCCGACCGGATCCATCAAGTGTGGCAAGAAGGGTCGCATCCCGAGCTGATCCAGGGGGTCGATATGATGCGGCAGAAAACGGTGTACATCCACATGAACCCGGTCCGCAGAGGGTATGTGGACGAAGCGGAAGATTGGCGGTATTCGAGCGCGCGCATTTACGCGGGGCGGCCGGGGATTTTGAAAGTCATGACTGAATGGAGCTGAATGGGGATTCAATAGGGTTGCGGCGCGGAGCGCCGCGGTATGCGTTCCCACGCGGAGCGTGGGAACGAGAAGAATCCGAACCATGATGCAAAGAAGTTCGGGGTGAGGCGGACGCGGAGCGGGGGGTTGAGATGAATGGGGTGGCGCAGAGCGCCACGCGGAGCGTGGGAACGAGAAGGCGGTGGGGAGGAGCGTGGGAGTAAGACGAAGGTGGCGGCGCGGAGCGCCGCGGTATGCGTTCCCACGCAGAGCGTGGGAACGAGATTCTGAGGAGCGTGGGAACGAGAGGCCGGAGGAGGAGCGTGGGAACGATACGAGAGAGGACAATTTGCGGCTATCCGCTGCCCAGATTACCGATTCTGTTGCATATAGGGGAACTTTTGCGTATTATACACCTGTTACCTATGCAAAGACCCCGATGATGTTGCAAACGAGACCCCGATTGTTCAATCGATTCGCGATTCCTCTCCCCGTTGCCGCCCTGTTGTTCCTTTTCCACCTGTCAGGCTGTTCGACCTACCAGAATGTCACCGGCTATTTCAACACGTACTATAACGCGCGGCATCTTTTCGAAGAGGCGTCCGCAGACGCCCGTCTCCAATCTCAGCGCGATCGGGACACAAATTACTTCGCCCGCTACACGGTTCCCCAGAATACGCAGGACAAGTTCGACAAGGTCATCGAGAAAAGCTCGAAGCTGATCCAGTTCTACCCGAAGAGCAAGTGGGTGGATGACGCCCTGTTGATGATCGCGGAATCGTACGTATACCTGGGCGAATATGAATCGGCGGGGCGGAAATTCAAGGAACTTCTGGATCATTTTCCGGAGAGCGACCTGAGGTTCGAGGCAAAACTCTGGGATGCGAAAGCGAAATACGCGCAGAACCAGCACGACCAGTCGCTTGCCGTCATCAAAGACCTGTTCCCCGAAGCGAGGGCGAACGGCAAGGACGATATCCTGCTGGAAGCGCTGATGCTTCAGGCGCGCATTTTCACCGAGCGCCTCGAATTCGATCAGGCGGCGGCATCCTACGCGCTTGCCGCGGAGGTACCGGGAGACGACGCGTTACGGGCGACCGCGCAATATTTGCTGGGCCAGAGTTACGAAAAACTGAATGACAGGGAAAAAGCCGCCGAAGCCTACAACAAGGTCCGAAAATTCAGCCCTCCTCCAGCGCTCGATTTTCAGGCACGGCTCCGGTACGGGACCATGTTGTCGGCGACGGGTGAGCACAGCCGCGCGCTTCGGGTGTTCGACGACATGAACCAGGATCAGCTTTCGGTGGACCAGCACGCGCTGGTGGACCTGGAGATCGGGAGCACATATCTGGCGATGGGGGATACCGCGCAGGGAAACGCCCTTTACGGGATGATCGACTCGACCTATAAGCATACCGATGCGTCGGCCAAGGGATACTATCGCCGGGGCCTGATGTTTGAGCATCAACGATACGACTATAAGACCGCACGCGACTACTACAACAAGGCGAAGATTGAATTTCCCGGCTCGGAGATCACTCCGCTCGCCGCGCGAAAAGCGGAGAGCTTCGATCACTTTTTCAATTCGGTCGACGCGCTGAAGAAGAACCGCGACTTGTACGTCCAGGCGCTTATCCGCGATTCGGTGATGGCCGCCTCTTCATCTCTTCATCCCTTACCTTCGCTCGCACCCGAGACCCCGGCGAAGGCCGACTCGATCTTTGCGGTGAAGACTCCGGCGTCCGTGGATAATTCTAAAAAGACCTTCCCGGCCCCCGACGTGATCAAAGAACAATTGCAGACGCCGGTGGAGGATATACCGCAAGGAGCGAGCGAAACGCTCCGGAGGCGGCTTTCGGACCGCGACCTGTTCCGGGATCCGGGCGAGGATGCCCCCGGCCCGGTGAAATCGGTCCGGCCGGACGTAAAAACGGTCGCCGGCGGCGCAGGTCTTCCGGGAAAAAGGGATTCGTTGCTCACGCAGGCGGCCCCGGCAGCGGCGGTCGCGCTCCCCGCGGACTCCGCCGCGGCGCTTATCGCAGGAGGATACTTTGAGCTCGGAGGGATCTATTTCCTTGAATTGAACAGGCCCGATTCCGCGATGGTCTTCTACGAGAAGATTGTCCGCGAGTTTCCGAGGTCTACCTACGTCCCCCGCGCCCTCTACGCGATGGCGGAGATACGCGCCACGAAGCATGACACGTCCGGAGTCGATTCTCTTTACAAAGTCATCCTGAAACGCTACGGCGAAACGGAATACGCCGCTCAGGTGCGCAAGGTTCTCGGCCTCGAGGCGGGGAAGGTCCGCATCGATTCGACGGAAGCGCAGTATCAGCGGGCGGAGAAATTTGTCGAATCGGGCAAGCCCCGCGAAGCGCTGAAGATTTTCAAACGGATCGCCGCGACGGCGCACCGGTCGCCGTTAAAGCCCAAGGCGACATACGCGGTGGGATTTCTCTATGAGACCATGTTGCTGAATAACGACAGCGCGGCGACCTGGTATCGCCACCTTTCAAGCGAGTTTCCCAACTCGATCTACGCGTCGGAAGTGGGGCCCAAGCTGGCGGTTCGGAATAATCCCGCAAACCTGCCGCAGTTCATCAAAGTGAAAAAAATCGAGCCGGGTGGCAAGCCTGCCGACTCTCTCTCGCAAAAAAAGCAGGAGCTCGAGCCTCCGAAGCAGAGCGCGGTCGACCGTATCAAGGCGCGGCAATTGGAAGAGGAGATCAACCAGGGAAGCGGCATCGACAGCACCGACGTGGATGAGCCGACACCGCCCGACGAGGACGACGACGCCCCCGACCCGGACGACGATAACTGAGTGATCAGACCGATGTCGACCGGGAGCGCATGATTCACTCTCATTCTCGCCTTACCGCTCGTGAGAATCCCGTCTCCAACATCTTCGTTGAGCGTTATCATTCCCCCGAAATTGCCTCCTCCGTACGACCCGGGCAATTTGTCAATATCAAAGTCAGCGGATCCGACTTTCCACTCCTGAGGAGGCCGTTCAGCGTCTATCACGCCGACGGGAACGAGATCAGCATCATCTTCGACGTGCGCGGGACCGGCACGGAAATCCTCGCTTCGAAGCAGGTGGGAGAGCTCGTCGATCTCATCGGTCCGCTGGGCGCGTCTTACAGTTGCGAGGGGGGCTTCAGAACTGCTCTCCTCGTGGGCGGCGGCCTTGGCGTCGCGCCATTCCCCCTTGCGGCGAAACACCTCGCCCGGAGCGGAAAGCGGATCGTAACCTTCCTGGGGGCTGGCACCCGGGGCCGGATTGTTTCCTCCTTCCTGGATGGGGCCCACCTTGCGACCGACGACGGAACCTCGGAGTTTCGGGGCACAGTCGTCGACCTCCTCAAAATGCATCTTCAACGCGACAACTATGATACGCCGATGATATTCGGTTGCGGTCCGAACGCCATGCTCAAGGCGCTGTCAACACTCGCGGAGGAATTCGGGATTCCGTGCCAAGTCTCGCTGGAAAGTCCCATGGCCTGCGGCGTCGGGCTCTGCCAGGGGTGCCCCGTAGCGCTGGCGGGGGATGAGAAGCGGTATGCTCTGATCTGCAGGGAAGGGCCGGTCTTCGACTCCAAGAAAGTGAGGATCTGCTAATATGACGGACTTGCGGGTCGACATCGGAACGTGCTCGTTCGCCAACCCGGTCCTGGCGGCATCCGGGACGTTCGGGTACGGAGACGAATGCCGGGACCTCGTCGATGCAAACCTCCTCGGAGGAGTAATCACAAAGTCCCTCTCGCTCGAGCCCCGCGCCGGGAACCCACCCGGCCGCATCGTCGAGACTCCCTCGGGGATGCTCAACTCGATCGGACTGGCGAATATCGGCGTACGCAGGTTCATCGCGGAGAAACTCCCGTTTCTCCGGACCCTCCGGACCAGGGTGATCGCAAACATCGCGGCAAGCAGCGTCGACGAGTACTGCGCCGTTCTGTCCGCGCTCGAACTCGAGGAGGGGATCCACGGATATGAAATCAACGTCTCGTGCCCCAATGTCAAGGACGGCGGACTCAGTTTTGGGACAAGCTGTGAGATGACGGCGGAGGTTACCCGGAGGCTCCGGGCGCTGACGGCAAAAACGCTCATCATCAAGCTGACTCCGAACGTCACACGCATCGCGGACTTTGCCCGCGCAGCCGCCGATGCCGGGGCGGACGCCCTTTCGGTCATCAACACGCTGATCGGGATGGCGATCGACACCGAAACCCGGAAGCCATCACTTTCCACGGTGACGGGCGGGCTCTCCGGTCCCGCGATCAAGCCGGTGGCTCTTGCAAAAGTCTACGAGGCCTCGCAATCCGTCCGGATCCCTGTGATCGGCGTGGGGGGAATCATGAACGCGCGGGATGCCATTGAGTTTCTGCTCGCAGGCGCTTCGGCCGTCCAGGTCGGGACTGCGAATTTCGTCGATCCAGCCGCGGGCGTCACAATCGTCGAAGGCCTGAACGAATACTGCCTCCGGCACCGGATCGGAAGCGTGCGCGAATTGACCGGGGGACTCGTCGCGCCCGAGGGACTCTCGGTCCTGCAAAGCTGGTTGTGATCTTTCGCGCGGGGAGTTTCGCTCTTGACCCGGGCTGATACCACACTCAAGTTCCTTCTTGATCTCCAGTTCTTCGGCATCAAGGCCGGACTGGACAATATCCGCGCGCTTCTCTTCTCCCTTGGAAACCCCGAACGCCGCTTTCCTTCAATCCACCTCGCAGGGACGAACGGCAAGGGATCCACATCCGCAATGATCGCCTCGATCCTCACCGCCTCCGGCTACCGGACAGGCCTCTACACATCCCCCCACCTCGTCGATTTCGAGGAGAGGATTCGGATCGACGGAAAAAAAATACCCCGGGAAGAGGTGATTCAATACACCGACCGGATGAAACCGGAGATCCGGAAGAACCGGGCCACGTTTTTCGAGGCAACGACCGCGATGGCCTTCCAGTACTTCGCGGAGAGCAAGGTCGATATCGCCGTTGTTGAAACAGGCCTGGGAGGGAGATGGGATGCGACAAACGTGATCCGGCCGGAGCTGAGTGTGATCACCAACATCGGGCTCGACCATACGGAATATCTCGGGCGCACTCTCTCCCGCATCGCATTCGAAAAGGGGGGGATCATCAAACCGGGGGTACCGTTTGTTACCGGGGTGGACCAGCGCGGCCCGCTCGGTGTTCTCCGGAGGCTCGCGCGGATTCGGGGAGCTGAATTGATAACCGCCGGCGGAAATTCATCCGTCTCGGTCGCGGGGCGTTCCCTTACCCTGACCCGTCTGAATCTCCGCACGCCGGGGGGGCGTTACGACGGTCTGGCGGTCGGTTTGGCGGGCGATCACCAGGCCCGCAATGCGCAGCTCGCGGTTCTTGCAGCAGAAGAGTTGGGCAGGAAGGAGAGCTTTCGACAGATATCGAGAGACAGCATTGTCGGGGGTCTCGAGTCAATTCGGAAGAATACCGGTCTTCACGGACGTCTCGACCTGATTCGAACTGATCCCATGTTGATCGCAGACGTGGCGCACAATCCGGACGGAACGGCGACGCTCACCCGCGCCCTCAAGGCGCTCGGTGCGGGGGAGTATGTGACTCTCTTTGGCGTCATGCGGGACAAGAACTACCGCGCCATGATGGAGGCCCTCGCGCCGCATTCCCGGCTTGCAATCGGAGTCCGGCCGCACGGAGGGCGGGCCCTTGAGACGGAGACCATCGTGGAAGGTTTTCAATCGGCGGGGTGCCGCGCGCTGAACGGCGGGACGGTCAAATCCGGTCTTGACCTTGCCCTGCGCGAGAGAAGAGAGGGAGAGCCGATTCTTGTCACCGGATCGCATTATGTGGTCGGAGAGCTGTTAAAATCGCTTAATTTTGCAGTTTAGGACTTGACTTTCAAAAGGAAAGCATATATATTGGTTTCAGGAGCAGGACGAGAGGAACCCTGTTCTCCTATCAGGGTAGCAGGAAATCAAACCACCGCTTCGCACATCAATTTCTTTTCATCCTCATTTTCCGTATCACTTAATCGTTGGCCTACAAAGATTAAGTCTGTCGCGCAGGATATCCCCCTAGTTATTCACTCATAAGGAAGCAGCACAGCCATGCCAATGGACATTGCGGAGCTCAAATCCAAAAAGATTTCCGAGCTGACCCAAATCGCCAAAGAACTCAATATTGTCGGTTATACCGATCTGCGGAAGCAGGATATGATTTTCAAAATCCTCGAGGCGCAGACCGAGAAGGATGGGCTCACGTTCAGCAAGGGGGTGCTCGAAGTGTTGCCTGACGGATACGGATTCCTTCGCTCTGTCGATTACAACTATCTCCCCTCGCCTGACGACATCTACGTTTCCCCATCCCAAATAAAGAAATTTAATCTCCGGACCGGGGATACCGTCAGCGGCCAGGTTCGCCCCCCGAAAGAAGGGGAGCGCTTTTTTGCCCTGCTGAGGGTCGAGGCGGTCAATGACGAGAACCCCGATGCGATACGCGATAGGGTCTTATTCGATAATCTTACTCCCCTCTACCCGAACAACCGGATCAACCTCGAAACCTCCCCCGGCGAATATTCAATGCGCATCATGGATCTGTTGACCCCCCTCGGGAAGGGCCAGCGCGGCATGATCGTATCGCCCCCCAAGGCCGGCAAGACCGTCCTCCTTCAGAAAATCGCAAACAGCATCCTGCGCAATCACCCCGAGATCTTCCTCATTGTGATGCTGATCGACGAGCGGCCCGAAGAGGTCACCGACATGGAACGCTCGGTGAACGCCGAGGTCGTCAGTTCGACCTTCGATGAACCGCCGGAACGGCACGTTCAGGTATCGGACATGGTTCAGGAGAAGGCGAAGCGGCTGGTCGAGGCGAAAAAGGACGTCGTGATCCTGCTCGACAGCATCACGAGGCTCGCCCGCGCCCATAACACCGTCGTCCCGCATAGCGGGAAGATCCTTTCCGGCGGTGTGGATGCGAACGCGCTTCATCGCCCGAAGAGGTTTTTCGGCGCCGCCAGAAACGTCGAGGAGGGGGGGAGCCTCACGATCATAGCGACCGCACTGGTGGAGACCGGCAGCAGGATGGACGAGGTGATCTTCGAGGAATTCAAGGGTACCGGTAACATGGAAATCATTCTCGACCGGAAGTTGAGCGACAAGCGAATCTTCCCGTCGATCGACGTCAACCGGTCCGGCACGCGTAAGGAAGAGCTGCTCTTCCCGGCGGATGAGCTGAACAAGGTGTGGATTCTGCGGAAATTCCTGAGCGATTTTTCGACGGTGGACGCCATGGAATTCCTTACCGAAAAGATGCGGGGGACAAAAACGAACAAAGAATTTCTCCGTTCGATGAATAGTTAAGTTCTTCCTGCTGAGACTCATCCTTCTCATATGAATAACCGTGGATTGTGGCTTTCCCTGACGCTCCTCTGCGGCCTCGCAGTGGTGCGCACCGATGCGCAGGAGTTCAAGAACGCGCTCGGCGTGGGAATGGATTTCGGGGTCGGGGTTCCGGTCACCGACATCAATGACCATGGAAGGTACCCGTTTGGACGCGCCTTCCTGAGGTTTTATCCCGAACAGCATTTCGCGATGGAAGCCGGACTCGGGCTCGGCGCCCTCGAGGCCGAGGCGGACGGCAACTTCTTCTCCACGGCAATCTACCCGATCGACGCGCGCCTCCTGCTCCAGCCCCTCAGACAGGGAAAACTGCAACCCTATGCGTTCGCAGGGGTCGGAATCGTTTATTTCAATCCCGTCGACAAAGCCGACGCCCCCCTTCTCAGAAATTCGCGCGACGAGTACCGCCGCGTGACCCCCTTCGTCCCCCTGGGGGCCGGGGCCGAGTATCTCGTTTCGGACGTCACCTCGGTCGGCCTTCGCGGAACCTACAATTACACGCTCACCGATAATCTGGACGACATCAAGGTGGGGGGGAACGACTCGTACTGGAGCGTCACCATGACCATTTTCGCCTTCCTGGAGGCCCCGAATAACGACCTGGACGGCGACGGGCTCACGAATTCGGAGGAGAAGGTGCTCGGCACCGACCCGCGCAATCCCGACACCGACGGCGACGGATTGCGGGACGGAGAAGAGGTCCATGTCTACAAGACCGATCCGCTCAAGAAGGATACCGACGGAGACGGGCTTACCGACGGCGAGGAAGTTCTGAAATATCATACCGACCCGCTGAACAAGGATACCGACGGCGACGGCCTGACCGACGGAGAAGAGGTCCTGAAGTACGGCACCGACCCGTTGAACAAGGATACCGACGGCGACGGCCTGACCGACGGGGATGAAGTCCTCAAGTACCATACCGATCCCCTGAAGAAGGATACCGACGGCGACGGGCTCACCGACGGCGACGAGGTTCTCAAGTATCACACCGACCCGCTCAATCGCGACACGGACGGGGATACGCTCACGGATGGCGACGAAGTGCTGAAATACCATACAAATCCTCTTGAAAAGGACACCGATCACGGCGGCATGCCCGACGGGAAGGAAGTCCAGCTCGGCCTCAACCCCCTCGACCCGAAAGATGACGTGGTGATTGTGGATGTCGGCGAAAAGATTGTGCTCGAAGGGGTGAATTTCGAGACGGCAAAAACGACGCTCCTGCCCGGCGCCAAAAAGATTCTGGACCAGGTGGCGTCCGCTCTCCAGGCCTATCCCTCGGCTGAAGTCGCCATTTACGGTCATACCGATAACGTGGGCGGCGCCAAATACAACATGAATTTGTCCCTCGGCCGGGCGAATTCCGTCAAGGCGTATCTCGTGAGCAAGGGGGTGGCGGCCGCACGGATCTCCACGAAGGGCTACGGCTACACCAAGCCCGTCGCAGACAACGCCACCGCAGAGGGACGCGCAAAGAACCGGCGCATCGAGTTTGCCAGAATTAAATAAGGGACTGAACGAGGTCCCGATCCCGATCCCGCCCGCGCGGGACCGGGATTTTTTTTGCATTTTTTACGGATTTATCTTACTATGGGCTATTCATACTTGATGGAGTGCTGAGCGAGCATGCCGAAAGAAGTTGTCATTGCGAGTGCCTGCAGAACCCCGATCGGCTCGTTTTGCGGATCTTTGAGTTCACTGAGCGCCCCGCGCCTCGGGGCCATCGTCATCGAAGAGGCGGTCAAACGGGCGAGACTTTCGAAGGATCAGGTCGACGAAGTCATCATGGGTTGCGTTCTCACCGCCGGGGTTGGGCAGGCGCCCGCCCGGCAGGCGGCGATATTCGCGGGGCTGCCCCCTTCCGTGGGCGCGACGACCGTCAACAAGGTCTGCGGTTCCGGTTTGAAGTCCATCATGCTCGCTGCGCAGGCGATCCTGCTGGGTGATTCCGAAATTGTCGTCGCCGGGGGAATGGAAAGCATGTCGAACGCCCCCTACCTGCTCGAAATGGTCCGAAACGGGTATAAAATGGGCAACCGGCAAATCGTCGATTCCATCATCAAGGACGGGCTCTGGGACGTGTATAACGATTTTCACATGGGTTCTGCGGCCGAGCTCTGCGCGAGGGAATGCAGGGTGAGCCGCGAGGCGCAGGATGAGTATGCCATTCTGAGCTACAAGCGCGCCCTCGATGCCCAGGAGCACTCGTATTTCCGCGAAGAGATCACCGGTGTTACCATCCCGCAGAAGGATTCCAGCATTGTCGTAATCAGCGAGGATGAGGAGCCGAAGAAGGTGAAGTTCGAGAAGATCCGGTCGCTGAAGCCCGCATTTCAGAAGGAGGGGACTGTGACCGCGGCAAATGCCTCGAAGATTAACGACGGCGCTGCGGCAGTCGTGCTGATGCCGGCGGAAAAGGCGGCGGCCCTCGGGATCCGCCCGATGGCGCGAATCGTCTCCTACGACTCCGCTGCGAAGAAGCCCGAATGGTTCACCACGGCCCCAGCCGATGTCATCCCAAAAGTGCTGGCGAAGGCGGGCGTTGCGAAGGACGACGTCGATCTCTTCGAGATCAATGAAGCGTTCGCGGTGGTCAACCTGGCGGTGAATGGTATTCTCGGCCTTGACGTGGACAAAGTCAACGTGCACGGGGGCGCTGTTGCCCTGGGGCATCCCATCGGCGCGAGCGGGGCAAGAATTCTCGTCACCCTTCTCCATGCGATGGAACGGCGCAATGTCCGCAGGGGGTTGGCGGCGATCTGCATCGGCGGGGGGGAAGCCGCAGGGATGCTCGTGGAACGCCCGGTGCGAGCCTGAATGGAAGTTAAGAACGTCACCGTTATCGGCGCGGGAACGATGGGCAACGGGATCGCCCAGGTGTTCGCCCAGTACGAATTCGCCGTGACGATGCACGACCTTTCCGCAGGCCTTCTCGAGCGCGGACTCGGCGCGATACGCTCCAGCCTCGACCGCCAGGTGAAGAAAGGGACCCTCACCGACGATTCCAGGAAAGAAGTTCTCTCCCGGATCACGACGAGCGCCGATCTCGGAAGTTCGGTCGGATTCGCGGATCTGGTCATCGAGGCGGCGACGGAGGACAAGGCGGTCAAGAAGCAACTGTTTCGGGCGCTCGACTCCGCCGCGCCGGCCGGCGCCTTCCTCGCTTCGAACACATCTTCCATTTCCATCACGGAGCTCGGCGCGGCCACCAAACGGCCGGCCCGGGTCATCGGCATGCATTTCATGAACCCCGTCCCCCTCATGAAGCTCGTCGAGATCATCCGCGGGCTTGACACCTCGGATGAAACGTTTGCCGTCGTCTCGTCGCTCGCCGCCAAGCTTCAGAAAGTCCCGGTGGAAGTCCGCGACTACCCCGGTTTCGTCTCGAACCGGATTCTCCTCCCGATGATCAACGAGGCGGTCTATTGCGTGATGGAGGGGGTCGCTTCCGCCGAAGCCATCGACACGGTGATGAAGCTGGGAATGAATCATCCGATGGGGCCCTTGGCTCTCGCCGACTTCATCGGCCTCGACGTCTGCCTTGCCATCATGGACGTTCTCCAGGAGGGTCTCGGAGACCCGAAGTACCGGGCGTGCCCTCTGTTAAGAAAGATGGTGGCGGCGGGACACCTCGGACGAAAGACCGGCCGGGGATTCTATACGTATGCTCCCCAGGCATGAGTGAAAGGGCGGAACTGAGATGACATTCGATTTTACCGAAACCCAGTTGATGATTCGCGAGACTGCGAGCAAGTTTGCGGAGGAGGAGCTTGCTCCCTCGGCCTCCGAACGGGATGAGAAGGAGGAGTTTCCCCACGAAGCGGTAAAGAAGCTCGGAGAGCTCGGTTTCCTGGGAATGATGGTTTCTCCCGAGTATGGGGGCGCCGGACTCGACATGGTCAGCTACGTGCTCGCCATGGAGGAAATCTCGAAAGTGGATGCCTCCTGCGGGGTGATCATGTCCGTGAACAACTCACTGGTTTGCTACGGGCTCGAACGCTGGGGCTCCGGCGTCCAGAAGGAGAAGTACCTCCGCGACCTCGCATCGGGGAGAAAGCTCGGAGCTTTCGCCCTCTCCGAACCCGAGGCAGGCAGCGACGCCACGAACCAGCGCACGGTGGCGGTGGGGTCCGGAGACGGATATCTGCTTACGGGGACCAAGAACTTCATCACAAACGGCGCGAATGCGGATGTCGTCCTGGTCATGGCGACGACGGACAAGTCGAAGGGCGCCAACGGAATCAGCACCTTCATCGTGGAGAAGGGGACGAAGGGTTTTTCTGTCGCCAAAAAGGAGCGCAAACTCGGGATCAGAAGCTCGGACACCGTCTCGCTGGCGTTCCAGGACTGTCGCGTACCGGCGGAGAACCGGATCGGGGAGGAAGGATTCGGATTCAAGTTCGCGATGAAAACACTCGATGGCGGCCGAATCGGGATCGCGGCCCAGGCTCTGGGAATCGCGATGGCATCGAGAGACGCATCGATCCGGTACTCCAAGCAGAGGAGAGCTTTCAGCCATTACCTCTCCGATCTTCAGGCCATCCAGTTCAAGATCGCCGAAATGGCCACAAAAATAGATGCCGCTCAAATGCTCACCCTGAAGGCGGCGGCGCTCAAGGACGCAGACAAGCCGTTCGCCCAGAACGCGGCGATGGCAAAACTTTATTCATCGAAGATCGCGGTGGAATGCGCCCTGGAGGCCATCCAGATCCACGGCGGGTATGGATATATCAAAGACTATTCGGTCGAACGATACCTGCGCGATGCGAAGATTACGGAGATTTATGAAGGAACGTCGGAGGTTCAGCGGATCGTGATTTCACGCGGATTGCTCAAGAACTAACCCCAACATCAACGCGGAGTGCGACATGAACAGAACCGTTTTGCGTGTTTCGATCCTCCTCTGGATACTCTCACTTTACCCGATCTCGGCCCGGGCCCAGAAGATCACCGTGGGAGCCAGGGGCGGGCTTTCCTTCTTCAGCTATGGAAACGGGTCCTCGGCGGGAATACAGATCGGCCCCACGTTCGATTATGAATTTCAGCACGGGATGTATTTCGAGTCGGATCTCAACGTGAACACGCAGGGGGGTACGCCGACGGAATGGGCTAATTCGGTCAAATACTTTCTCCAGGTGCCTGAAGGAGCTACGTACCAGCCCTATCTCGACGGGGGTTTCGGTTTGTGGTTCCTTACCGGCGGTCCTTACTTCGGAATCAGGGCGGGAGGAGGGGTCTTGTTTAGGATCGCCCCCGACCTCGAAGTACCGGCGGATATACAGCTGGGACCGGTCTTCACCACCGGTTCCACAACGTTTTATCTGGCGCTTACCTCAGGGATCCGGTATACGCTCCCATAATCTCGTATCTCTTTACAGGGCAAGATGATCCGGCCGCCAGATGCTGTGTCCTCGGACACCGTTTTGGCCAAAATGGGGCGCTAAAGAGGGATGTCCGGGGCCTTATCACGGGGGCCAAGATATTACTTGACAACGTGGTTTTTTCTTACTATTTTCAGGTCGAAGTTTTTACTAATAAATAGGTACTTTTACAAAAACACTTGAAAGGGGTATCTCTGATGAAACAGTTGGCACTATTGATGTTTGCACTAGTTGTTCTGACTTCATGCGCTGCATTCGGGCAGGGCGCAGCAGCCAGCCAGTGGGTTCTCGGCGTTAAGGCAGAAGGCGGCGTCCCGACCGGCGATTTTAAGAATGCGACTGATTTTGGCTTTGGAGGGACAGTTTGGGCTGGTTATATGTTTGACCCGAGTTGTGCCGTCACGCTCAGATCGGGATACACACGGTTCTCCGGCAAGGATTATATCATCCAGGGCGTGACAGTCAAGACAAATTATGGCGTCGTTCCGATAACGGCCGGGTTGCGCTACTACTTCATGCCCGGGGATACTCGCGTCTATGGTGCGGCAGAAGCGGGTCTCTATCTGCTGAACGCGTCAGCCGATGCGACCGTCAATGGCGTTACCGTCAGCGCAAGCACGAATGAATCAAAGTTCGGTATCAACCCGACGCTTGGAGTCCAGTTCAAGGCAGGGGATAAGATGAATGTCGACGTGCATGGCGCCTATACCGATGTTTTCACAGACGTTTCCAGCACAGCCTGGATCGATTTTGGAATCGGTTTGGAATTCATGCTCCAGTAGGTCATTTCTTCAGTTCCAGACTCGAAAGGAAGCCCCAAGGGCTTCCTTTCTTGTTTTCGGGCGGTCCGGGTCGATTAAATTACTCGAATATAAGGAGTTATGGGCATTAGTTAAAGGATAAAGCAGAAAAGACTTGACAAACATTTAATAATTTGCTATACTCTTTCCGTTCGCTGTATCGTACATAATGATAAGTTTAATTCCATATCGGTTGCGCGCTTTGTGTGCGTCTTATTTGAACTCATTATGTACCTTTAATCACACTATTCTTCACATTCATAGAGGGGTAATATGAAAAGATTTACTCTGGTAGCGTTCCTCCTGGTCGCAGGCATCGTCAGCCTGTTCGGGCAGGCCAAGCCCGGTGGAATCGCCCGCGAATTAGCGATGGGCGGCTCCAACGCCGGAACGATGCTTGTTCTCAATCCATTCATTATGGATGATCCGTCTCTGATGCTGGTGAATCCTGCATATCAGGCCTCTTATCGCGATTATGCTTGGGCCAATGTAGCAGGAGGCGCCTTGACGGGACTCTCGAGTGGCGGCGGCCCGATCGGAGACGACGGGTACGGCCATCAGTTTGCCGGTGTGGCATTCGGGCTTAACGACCAATGGTCGGTGGGTGCCATTCTGAGCTACGACCCGTCAGCGGCAAACCTGAACAACACCCTGATCGCCGGCGGCGGACTATTTCCCGCCTTCACGCAGGCCCCCCGCACAGCGCAAAGCATTCCAGCGATTGCGAATGTCTGGGAAGCCAGCGCCGCCTATCGTGCCAGCTCGATTGATTTCGGTGTTGGATTTATGTATGGTTGGTCCAATTCAGACAATAATTTCAATACCTCCACACCCACTTCCGGAACCAGGGAAGCTTCTTCAAGTATGTGGGGGGTTCGTGGCGGCGTGAATGCGAATCTTGGCGGCGGTTCATCGCTGGATGCGAGCGTCGCATATAGGAACGACAAAGCAACTGACAACCGGACGAGCTCACCGGTGGTTGCAGCGAACTCGGGGAATTATTCCTCTTCAGCGTCCGAGTTTCAGGCAAACCTGCGTTTCAAGCTAAACGTCAGCAGCAAATTCAACTTCGTGCCGTACGGAACCCTCGTTTCGATCTCCGCGGAACCGAAGGAAGATGTTCCGCCCAGTACCGTATCGGGTACTCAGATTAGCGAAAAAGCGACGGTTCTCGCCTACGCACTCGGCGCCGGCGGTGAGTACCGCACATCTTCATTCTATTTCGCGGGCGGTGTGAGCTGGCAGTCCTTGCGTCTGAAGGGCGAATACAATGCGCCTTTGCCAACTGGATCCATCACAAACACAATCACCTATACCGCCATACCCGTGCTAAACCTCGGCGGTGAGTGGTGGTTTACCGATTGGCTTGCAGGACGGGCCGGGTATTTCCGCTCGATCGGCAAGATTAATACCAAATCGGAATCGACCGGGGGAACGAGCGAGTCGAACTTCTCCGCCCCGAACAGCTTTGTGTCGATCGGTGGGATCAACCCGGGGAACTATGACGGTATGGTGACGATGGGTCTCGGATTCAAGTTCGGCGGTGCGTGTATCGATGCAACGGTGAGCGAAGAAGCGCTCCGCCGCGGCCTCGGTTTGATCGGCGCCTCGGACAATATCAATTCGTTTGGCTACCTGACCGCCAGCTTCGCTTTCGGCGACTAATCGAACGGTAGCGGTTGTTGGTTCGAAGGGCGATCTGCCGCAAACGGATCGCCCTTTTTCTTGGATGGACCGCGCGTTGTCACCCTGAGCGCCAGCGAAGGGTCTCGATGCCGGGGAGATCCTTCACTTCGTTCAGGATGACAGCAGAGTTGACCCCCTCTTCAAAGTTTGGTACATTTAACGCAGAGATGACCAGCGCTCGATTCTTCCGACATGCCGCGTAAGTTTTTCTCCACCGGGCTCCCTAGGCTCGATCAGGCCATCGGAAATGTGACACCCGGGGATGTGCTTCTCTCGCTGATCTCCTCGGAAGGAGAGCGGCGGGATCTGATTCAACCCCTCTCCGAATACTCCTCCTCCATGCAGATCCCTGTCCTCTACCTGGCTGCGGACGACTCTCCTTGCGAGGAATTGCGCAACGCCTACCGCTTGAAGTCCCTCACCTTTGCGGGTCCGAAATCCCAATCTTCACCCGGGGCGATCGGCCGCGCGGTGAAAAAATGGGGGAAAGGACGATACATCGTCCTCGAGGACCTCTCGGCATGGAAGGCTCTTCTCCGGAGCGAGCGTCGGGTAGTGGAATTATTCAGGCTTCTTTCGAAGATTGCATCGGAGCAGAGGTCGGTCCTCATCGCCAGCGCGTTGAAGCCGGGGTTGGGGCTGGATACTCTCGGTCTTCTCAAAGACTCAGCCACGGCATGCCTCGATTTCAACACCTACAAGCAGGATCTCTTCTGTTCTCTCATCGCGCTCAGGGGTAAATATCTTCCCGGCGGCTCGATCCCGTTCCGGTTTGAGCCGAAGGATCTGTCGAGGCCCCCCTCCCGCACGGATGAGCCGGTTGAGGCGATCCCGAACGAAGCCCAGGGGAACCGCATGAGGGCGCTGGAGGGATCCGTCTTCCCCGCCACAAGCGCGTATCAGGAAGTTTTCCGAAGGGCACAGGAGGCGATGTTCCTCTTCGCGCTCGACGGGGGGTACCGCGAAGCGAACGCGGAATTGGAGAGGGCGGTGGGGTATTCCGAAGACGAACTGCGCATTCTGAATCCGTTAACCCTGATCTCACCCGCTCATCGCATCCGTTTCCTGAGATTCCTGGCAGAGTTCCGCAAGAAGAAGAAAGGGCGGGTCGACGTCGACCTGATCCGAAAAAATGGAAAGACGCTTCAGGTTGAGCTTAGCGCTGGGAAACTCGACCACGGTATCTATCTGGGCATTATCCGGGACGCAGGCCCCCGGTTGCAGATGGAAAGGGAGCATGATCAGCTTCGGAAGCTGGCGGCTTCCGAGGCGCAGAACCGCGAGCTCGTCGAACGGACCTCCGCGGCCCTCGCGATGATCGAGGACGGAAAGTACTTCTACGTGAACCGTGCGTTTCTAGACCTATTCGGATACGAAGCCGTTGAGGAGATCGTCGGGAAGGAATACACCCGGTTTCAGGAAGACCCGGAGCTCTCATGGCTGAAGGAGGGGGGCACGCGGAAGGACCTGGGAGGGGAGCCGTTGAAAGTCGTCCGGTTTCGAGGACTCCGGAAGGACGGGGGGAAGGTCGAAATCGAAGCGGCGATCGTTCCGTTCAAGCATGTCAAAGGGAGAACCCTCGTCTATTTGCGCGATATCACGCGCGAAACGCTGGCCGGGGAAGAGGTGCGCCGAAGGCTTGAGGAACAAAAGCTGCTGCGCGAGGTTGTTCCTTCGGGCGCGGTCACCGCGGACATCCCGAAGATGCTCCGGTCGAGCCTCGCCAATATCATGGATGTTCTCGGCTGGCAAATGGGGGCCCTCTACTCGGCCTCGCCCCCTGCGACAGGGGTATTAAAAATCAGCGCGCACCGCGGCCTCCCCGCAACGATTCTCAAGACACTCGATACCCTCGAACGCGACACCGGGCTGGGCGGATTTGTCACGAAGACGCTGGCGCCTCATCTCTTCCAGATCAGAAAATATCCGAGCCACCTCCCGTTCCGGGCCCTCTGGAAAGAGGCCGGAGTGGGAGCGATCTGCCTCATCCCTCTGGTAAGCCGCGAACGATTAGTGGGGATCCTGCTCCTCTGCTCCAAGCGCGAAGAGCGGGAGGAGAGATACTCTCCGGATCTCCTCTCGGCGATCGGGCACCAGCTCGGCTCCTCGATTGAAACCTCGATGATCTACAACGAGATCAAGGCCCGGGAGGAAGAGTATGCAGCCCTCATTGCGGGCATCCCGGACGTCCTTTATATCGGATCTCCGGGAGGCTCGATTGAATTCATAAGTCCCGGGGTCGAACGCCTTGTGGGATATGCACAACGGGAGTTTTACCGGAACAAGACTCTCTGGCTCTCACTCATCCATCCGGACGACAAGAAGCTGCTTTTGGAGGCCACGATTCGCGGGCATTCCGACGGCACAAGCGCGGTCAGGGAATACCGGGTCCGTCCCAAGGGGAAGGCCTCCTACCGGTGGGTGCGGGACACGATGAAACAGGGGAAGGAGGGCGAACAAGGGGACGCTCGTCCTTCGGGCATCATCACCGACATCACGGATGAGCGGCTCCGCGAGGAGAGCGCCGGCGCGGATGCCCGCCGGAGGGATGAAATCGTCTCCAAAATCGAAGAGGGGGTGTTCGCGTACGACCGGCAGCTTCGGTGCCTGCAATGGAACCGGGGAATGGAGGAAATCACCGGATTGAGCCCGGAGGAGGTGGCGGGCAGGCCTGCCGCCGAGACTCTCCCGGGATACGACGACCGCGATCTCTCTTCTCTGCTCTCCCAGGTGCTCGAAGGCCAGACGGTGAGGTCGGACGGGATATCGTATGAAATTCCGCGGACCGGGAAAAAGGGAATTCTCCGCGGCTCGTTCTCGCCGCTCCGCGATGCCTCGGGCTCGGTCACGGGATTGATGGGTATTGTCACCGACGTCACCTTCCGGAAGAAACTCGAGACCGATCTGCGCGAATCGGAGCAGGTCCTCCGGAACATCATCGATACGATGGCCGACATCCTTATCATCACCGACCTCGAAGGGAAACTTCTCCAGGTGAACAAGCCGTTCGTCGAGCTGCTCGGCTATCCCCGCGCGGAGGCCCTCGGTCTCTCGTTCCCGTACCCGTGGCTGGTCGAGGAGGAGATGGGGCGGTACGTCACGTGGATCTCCAACCTGAGGGACCGGAACTGGCTTCATGATTTCGACATGACATGGAAAGGGAAGGCCGGCCACTCCATCTCGGTAAGCCTGAGCACGACGCTTCTCAGAAATTCTATGGGCGAGCCGGTCGCCATGCTGAACATCGCGAGAGACATCACCGAGCGGGCCAGGCTCACGAAGGACCTTGAGCACCGGAACAAGCAGATCGAGATGATCAACAGGGTCATCGGAACCGCGAACCAAACCATGAATTTTGAGGTCGTCTTCGCGGCGGTGGTGAAGGAGATCAACGACGTACTCGCCTCAGACATGATCGACATCGGCCTGGTCGGGGACCGCGCGGACACGCTGGTGGTGTTCGCAGCCGCCGGCACGCGCTCCTCGCTCAAGGGTTCGTCAATCCCCCTGGGGAAGACCATCACGCAGTTCGCGCTCCGGGAAAACCGTCCCGTCGTGGTGAATGACCTTGCAGCCGATCCGAAGCTCCGGGAGATGGCGTCGCTGGCGAAGGGGCTGCGCTCCCAGATCGCCATTCCCATCAGGCTGAAGGGACAGCTGATCGGCGCCCTCAATATCGGGAGCTCGGAGCCGTACGCCTTCTCCGAGGAGCACGTGGGAATCCTCGAGCCCCTCGCCCAGGAGCTCGGCAGTGTCATCGACCGGGTGAACCTGTTCCGGCAGGTGAGCGACGACGCCGCGTACGTCCATACGCTTCTCAATTCGATCGACAGCATCGTTTACACCGTCGATCCACAGTGCAGGATACGGGAAGGGAACAAGGCATGGCATGAATACCTCCGTGAATGCGGAATGGATTCGCCGGCCGACGGGGTCAACCCCAACCTGTTCGATTTCCTCCCCGACCCCGCGCTGAAACTCAAGATTCAGGCGGTGGTGGATCAATTGCTGGCAGGATCGATCCGGTTTTTCTCCGAGGAGCACACCGTCCGGTTTCCGGCGCGGGATCGGGTCTACCAGCTTACGATCAACCCGATGCTGATCGGCCAGCGCATCACCGGGCTTGTGTTCGCGCACGTGGACATCACGGAGGTCAAGCACGCCGAGGAGGTGCTCAAGCGGAACAACGAGCAGCTCCTGGCTCTGAATGAGATTTCTGCGCTCGCCAGCACCTCGCTCCGGATCGAGGACATACTGGAAGGCGCGGTTCCCCTCCTCAAGAAGGCGATGGAGGCGGATGTCGCGCTCGTCTATCTCAGGGAGACCGAAGGGACCGATCTCCTGCTGGTGAAGCAGTCGGGCTTCGACGAGTCGGTTGTCCCGTCGATCTCGCGGCTTACCCCCTCCGACTCGGTCACCGGCAAGGCCGTCGAGCGCAACACGCCCACGTACATCTCCGAGAAGGCGTATCAGGATCAGCGGGTCATTCCGAAGAACAGGGAGTTGCTTCGAGCCACGGGCCTGGATGCGATGGCGATTATTCCGCTGGCCTCGAAGGAGGTCGCGCAGGGGGCCCTCAATCTCCTGTACCGGCAACCGCACGGATTTCCCGAACAGGAGCGCCGCCTCCTCTCCCTCGTGGGAAATCAGCTCGGAGCGGCCATCGAGAACGCACGGCTCTACGCCCAGTTGCGCGAGCAGATCGACCGCCTGACGGCTCTCTACGAGCTGAGCCAGGAGCTTACCTCGACTCTGGACATCGACCAGATCTTTCTTGCCGTGTGCGAGAGCAGCGAGCGGATCGTTCCCTACGAGGAGTTCCGGATCGATTTCTACGACCCTTCCACCGAGACAAGCCGCCCCGCGTTTCGCGTCAGGGTCGCGGAGGGCGAACGGATCGTCATGACCGAGATCGCCCCACCCGCTCCGGTCCGGCTCGACAGCGCGAAATGGTCGGTCCTTTCCACGAAGAGCTCCTACCGCGATCACTCGGGCAGGTCGATCAACGTCCCGATGCTCTCCAAGGAGGCCATCATGGGGATCATGTCGATCACCTCCGCTGCGGGAGGCCAGATCACCGACGCGCAGGCCCGGGTGCTTGAGAGCGTAGCGAGCCTCACCGCGATCGCGCTCGAAAAGGGAAAGCTTTACGAGGAAACGATCAGGATCTCCCACGAGATTCAACAGCGGAACAAGGAGCTGGATGATTTCACCTACGTTGTATCGCACGATCTGAAGGAGCCGCTGATCAGCGTCGAAGGGTTCAGCCGGATCCTCCAGTCGGATTACGGCGGCGTCATACAAGCGGAGGGAAGGGAATATCTCGATTCCATCGTCGCGGCTTCGACCAGAATGAAAGGCCTGATCGACGACCTGCTGATGCTCTCCCGGATGAGCCGGCCGATGGAGGCGTTCAAGATGGTCCAGGTGAAGTCCCTGATCGACGAGATCACGGCGGACATGGAGTTCACGATCCGTCAGAAGAAGGTCCGGATGATCGTCCCGGCGGACCTCCCGAGCGTGTACGGAAACGAGACGCAGCTCAAAGTCCTGTTCCGGAACCTGATCGGCAACGCGGTCAAGTTCACCGACCGGCCCGATCCGGTCGTCGAAATCGGATTTCACAATGGCGAAAATAATTCATATCTTTTCAGCGTCAGGGACAACGGGATCGGGATCGAGCCGGAGTTCTTCGAAAAGATTTTCGTCATCTTTCAACGTCTGCATCCCCGCGAGCTGTACGAGGGGAGCGGCGCCGGCCTCGCGATCGTCAAGAAGATCATGGAGAGGCACGGCGGAAGGGTCTGGGTCGAATCTGAACTGGGGAAGGGCTCGACGTTTTATTTGTCATTCCCCGCGTCCGGCATCACCGGGACATAGCGCGCCTGTCATCCTGAGCTCAAAGTTGTCATCCTGAGCGCAGCGAAGGATCTTGCCGGGAGACGCCGCAGATCCTTCGGTCGCTCCGCTCCCTCAGGATGACAAGAAGGCGCTGCGCTCCCTCAGGATGACAGATGGCTAGGGTTGTTCCATCATTTGCTAGGAGAGAACCTTGGACGAAAAGAAAATCAACATACTCCTTGTCGAAGACAATAAGGATTTCGCCAAGCTGGTGCAGGTCTACCTTCGCCGGTTTGACAAGGACGCATTTTCGGTCGTATGGAAGGAAAATCACGCCGAGGCGATCGCGGAGCTCGAGACCAACCAGGAGATCGATATCGTCCTGATGGATTACTTTCTTCCGGGCAAAAACGGCCTCGAGATCACCAAAGAGATGCGGAAGAAGAACATCACGACGCCGGTCGTGTTCCTGACCGTCAACAAGGACTTTGATCTCGCCGTCGACGTCATGAAGGTTGGAATCGACGATTACCTCGTCAAGGAGGAGATCAGCTCGCCGGTGCTGCCCAAAACGGTCCTGAGCGTGATTGAAAAACGCCGCCTGAAGGACCAGCTGATGGGAATCGAGATCAGCCGGCAGAGGCTCCAGGCGATTCACGAGACCCTCGCCCGCGTCATCAAGGATTTCGAGACCCCGCTCGTTGAGATGAAGCGGACTTCCGGCAGCCTCAGGGCGGTGCTTCCGCCGGAAATCCAGAAAAACTTCGTGAAAATCATCGAGGAGAACGTCGCGAGGATCGCCGACAAGCTGGAAAAGCTCCGCTCCCTCAAGGTCGACAGGACGATCAAGTACATCAAGGACATCCGGATGATCGATCTCTCCTGATGCGCGGAGGCCTCCAGACGACCCCGGCCGGGGGAATCCGATGAAGTTTACGCTGGCGCTCGCGCAGGTGGACAACGTCCTTGCCGATCTCAAAAAGAACGTGCAGCACCACCTCGAGTTTATCGCGAGGGCGCGCGAGGGCGGCGCCGACCTCGTGGTGTTTCCGGAGCTGAGCCTGACAGGGTACTCCCTGAAGGACAGCAACTGGGACGTCGCGATCGCAGCCCCCGGAGCCGGCAGCCAGGACGCCCACCCGCTCCGCGATATCATCAGGGCGAGCTCGGATATTTCCATTCTTCTGGGATGCGTCGAGGAGACGGCCGGATTCGGGATCCACAATTCCGCGCTGTTCTTCGAGCGGCAGACGGTGCGATCGGTTCACCGGAAAGTCTACCCGCCGGCCTACGGCATGTTCGAGGAGCTCAGGTACTTCAGTCCGGGGGATTCGGTGCGGGCGTTCGATTCCATCCTGGGCAGGCTCGGAGTCCTGATCTGCGAGGACCTCTGGCACCTGCCGCTGCCGTATCTGCTGGCCCAGGCAGGCGCGCAGGTCATCATCGGCATTGCCGCGAGTCCCACCCGGCTCGCGGGAGAAGGGGAGCGGATCGCGAACGCGCGGGTCAACACCGAACAGCACAAGGCGTACGCGAGGTTGCTGAGCTCCTACGTGGTCTTCTGCAACCGCGTCGGGATTGAGGACGGGGTGAACTTCTGGGGCGGGTCAGAGGTGGTCGCCCCCAACGGCGAGATTTCCGTCCAGGCGAAATTGTTCGAAGAAGATCTGGTCTTCGCAACCATCGATGAGAACGAGGTGCGCCGCGCGCGGCGATTCTCGAGACACTTCCTCGACGACAATCCCCGGCTGGTGGTGTCGGAGCTGGAGAGGATCGTCTCCGCGAGGGATCGGTAGGCGCGGGCTTCAGCCCGCGTGAACCGGCCCGCAGCCTGAATGTTGCGGCCACCCATTTAAATATCATTTTATCCTGAGAGCACCCCATATGTCACGCATTTCCATTGAGGATCTTCCCCGGCACGCCGGAGAAACCGTTTCCATCCGCGGCTGGCTGTACCATAAGAGGTCCAGCGGAAAAATTCGATTTTTGGTCGTTCGCGACGGGACCGGGATCCTTCAGTGCGTCATGGCGAAGAACGCCGTCACCGACGAAGTGTTCGGGGTGTTCGACAAATTGACGCAGGAGTCCTCCGTCATCGTGACGGGCTTGATCAAGATGGACGCGAGGGCCCCCGGGGGATGCGAAATGGACCTTTCCATGGTGGAGCCGGTTCACATCGCCCAGGAGTACCCGATCACGCCCAAGGAGCACGGCGTGGATTTCCTGATGGATCACCGCCACCTGTGGCTTCGCTCGCAGCGCCAGACCGCGATCCTCCGGGTCCGGCACCACCTCATACGGGCGATCCGTGACTTCTTCGACGGGCGCGGGTTTATTTTGCTCGACGCCCCGATATTTACTCCGGCCGCTTGCGAGGGAACGACCACCCTGTTCGAAACCGATTACTTTGACCTCGGCAAGGCCTACCTGACGCAGTCGGGTCAGCTCTACGGCGAGGCGGGGGCGGCGGCGCTTGGAAAGGTGTACGTGTTCGGTCCGACGTTCCGGGCGGAGAAATCGAAGACCCGGCGGCATCTGACGGAGTTCTGGATGGTCGAGCCGGAGGTGGCGTTCAACGACCTGAACGACAACATGGCGCTGGTGGAGGAGTTCCTCGAACATGTCGTTTCCGCGGTGCTGGGAAAGTGCTCCCAGGAGCTGAAGGTGCTGGAGCGGAATACGTCCTATCTGGAACGCGTGAAGAAACCGCTCCCCCGGATCACCTACGACGAGGCCATCGACATCCTCCACAAGAAAGGCGTGCAGGTGGAGTGGGGTACCGATTTCGGGGGAACGGATGAAACCGTGATCTCGGAACAATTTGACCGTCCGGTCATCGTCCACCGCTACCCGGCCAGGATAAAATCGTTTTACATGAAGCGTGATCCGCTCAATTCTGAGCTCGCGCTTGCCATGGACGTGCTGGCCCCCGAGGGGTACGGCGAGATCGTGGGCGGAAGCCAGAGGGAGGACGACTACGAAACCCTCCTCGGGAGAATCAAGGAACATAACCTTCCCCAATCGGCCTTCGAGTGGTATCTCGATCTCCGCAGATACGGTTCGGTGCCGCACTCCGGTTTCGGCCTCGGGGTCGAGAGGACCCTCTCCTGGATTTGCGGGCTCGACCACGTGCGGGAGACGATTCCCTTTCCCCGGATGATCTACCGGCTCACCCCCTGAGGACCGGCCGATGCTGAGCGTTGTCGGGGTCAGAAAAGCATACTCGACCGTCCTGGCGGTCGATAATGTTTCTCTGGCGGTGGAGCGGGGCCAGATCCTCGGTCTGCTCGGGCCAAACGGCGCGGGCAAGACCACCACGATCAGGATGATCCTGAACATCAACCCCCCCGATGCCGGACGAATCACGTTCGACGGCAGGGAATTCACCGAAGCCACGCGCGACGGAGTCGGATACCTGCCCGAAGAACGCGGCCTCTACCGCAAGAGCAAGGTGCTGAACACCATTCTCTACTTCGCCCGTTTGAAGCGCGTCGAGCCCGCCGAGGCGAAGCGAAGGGCCTATGATTGGCTGAAGCGATTCGATCTCCTCACCGCCTTCGACAGGAGGGTGGAGGAGCTGTCGAAAGGAAACCAGCAGAAGGTGCAGTTTATCATCTCGATCATCCACCAGCCGCAGCTGGTCATCCTCGACGAGCCGTTTTCCGGGCTCGACCCCGTGAATCAGATCGTCCTCAAGGACATCCTGATGGAGTTGAAGCAGCAGGGGAAGGCGATCATTTTTTCGACCCACCAGATGGATCAGGCGGAGAAACTATGCGACCGGATCTGCCTCATCAACAAGGGAAAGGTGGTGCTCGAGGGGGCGCTCGGCGACGTGAAGAACCGGTACGGGAAAAACACCCTGCTGATCGAATTCACCGGAGACGGGTCGTTCATCCCGTCGCTCGAGTGGGTCAAATCGGTCCACCTCTACGAGAATTTCGCCGAGATCGAGTTGCGGGACCACGAACGCCTCCCCGCGATCGTCCGGGAATTGGCGGAGCGGCTCGATCTCTCGAAATTCGAGGTCACATCGCCCTCGCTGAACGCCATCTTCCTCGGCGCGGTGGGATCGGGCAACGAGCAACCGGTGGGAAGGAACCCGCTCCCATGACCAAGGCCCTTTCGGTCGCACGATGGGAGTATCTCGAACGGATCAAGTCCAAGGCGTTCATTCTTTCGCTCTTTCTCATGCCGGTGATCATGTTCACGGTCGCGTTCCTTCCGAGCGTGCTCGCAACCCGGGGCGATACGGAGACCCGTACCATCGGGGTGGTGGATCAATCGGGCAGTTTCACCGGCGCCCTCTCCCGTGCGCTCGTCGACCGGTACAAGCTTCCGGACGGCCAGCCCAATTACCTCATCCGCGATATTCCGGTCGACGGTCCGGGCGGCCTCCCCGCGACGATTCATGGGGCGGACTCGCTTGCGACCGGCGAAGAGATCGAAGGGTATGTGATCATCCCCGCCACGGTCATGAACGACACGGTCCTCGAATACCGCTCCGGAAACATCGGGAACTTCAAGACCACCGAACGCCTGACGGGGGCGGTCAGGGAGATCGTCACCGAGCGCAAGCTCCGCTCGCGCGGCCTCGACCCGTCGGTGGTCAAGGAATTGACCGCCCCGATCGAACTGAAGACCATCAAGCTCTCGAAAACGGGGGAGGCCGAGGAATCGGGGTTTACACAGGTGTTCTTCCGTGCCTACGTCTTCATGATGATGTTGTTTTTCCTTGTCATGACCTCCGGGCAGCTTCTTGTTCGCAGCATCCTGGAGGAGAAATCAAACCGGGTCGTGGAGCTTCTCCTCTCGTCGTGTTCCTCCCGGGACCTGATGACCGGCAAAATCCTGGGGCTGAGCGCGCTCGGGCTAACGCAGATGTCGTTCTGGGTCGTCATCGGCCTCTCCGTCAGCGCCAGGTATGCGATCACCCTGATCCCGCTGGGAAGCGCCCTGATTCTCGCCTGCTACTTCGCTCTCGGCTATCTGCTCTACGCGTCGATCTTCGTCGCCGCCGGAGCGCCGGTCTCGACGGAACAGGAGGCGCAGCAGATCACGAGCTATCTCGTCTTGATCCTCGTCATCCCGATCGCGGTGGCCTTCATGGTCGTTCAGAATCCCCATTCCACGATGATCAGGGTCCTGTCGTTCATTCCCCTTCTTACCCCCTCGATGATGGCGCTGAGGATACCGATCGAGATGCCGCCTCCCGCGGAACTGGCGTCGACGATGATCCTCCTGGCGGCCTCCGCGGCGGGGGCGATGTGGCTGGCGGGGAAGATTTTCCGTACGACGATGCTCCTCTACGGGAAGCGCCCGTCAGTGGGAGAACTCCTGAAGTTGATGCGCTCCCGTTGATACTTATCCCGGTTTTTTCTATCTTGGGTCACATTTTGCGAACGCGAATTGCTCCGGCATGAACACCGAAACTCTCTTTTTCTTCCTCGTGGCAGGTCTCGCCGTGGTCTCCGGCCTGCTCGTCGTCACGCGGGCGAATCCCATCAAAAGCGTCCTGTTCCTGATCGTCAATTTTTTCTGCCTCGCGGTCCTCTACCTGACTCTCCAGGCCCAGTTTATCGCGGTCATACAGATCATCGTCTATGCGGGCGCGATCATGGTGCTCTTCCTGTTCGTCATCATGCTGCTCAACCTGGGGGATGAAACGCGAACGGCGGTGAAGCCGGGGGTCGCGAAACTGGGCGCCATCGCCCTCGCGGCGGCGGTCCTGGCGGAGATCCTGATCGGGGCGGGGGTCCTCCATCTGCAGAGCGCCCCGGCTCAGTCGGACCGGGCCGCGGGCATGGGGACCGTCGAATCGGTGGGCGCCGTTCTGTACACCGGTTACCTGCTGCCGTTTGAAATCACCTCGATCCTGCTCCTCGCGGCGATGGTGGGGGTGATTGTGCTGGCCAAGAAAAAACCGGGCTGACCATGGGTGAACTCCATATCCCGCTCTCCCACTACCTGGTCCTGAGCGCCATCCTGTTCACGATCGGAATGCTGGGAGTTCTCATCCGGCGGAACGCGATCATCGTGTTCATCAGCATCGAGTTGATGCTCAACTCGGTAAACCTGACGCTGGTGGCGTTCTCCAGCTTCCTCGGCGATCCCCGCGGCCAGGTGTTCGTCTTCTTCGTGATGGCCGTCGCCGCGGCCGAAGCGGCCGTGGGACTCGCGATCGTCATCGCGCTCTTCCGCAACAAGCAGACGGTGAATATCGACGAGATCAACATCATGAAATGGTGAACCTCATCGGCTATATCGTCCTTGTTCCGCTCGCCGGTTTTCTGCTCAACGGCGTCCTCGGAAAGAAAATCAATTCCGAGCGCCTGAGCGGGCTCATCGGGAGCGGCGCGGTCGGGCTCTCGTTCCTCCTTTCGGCTTCCATCTTCGCCGGGATGCTCGGTTCGCCCGCGGAGACCCGCCCGCTTTCGGTCACCCTGTTTCAATGGATCGCGGCGGGGAACCTGTCCGTCTCCGCGGCGTACCGGATCGACCAGCTCTCGATCATCCTCTGCCTGATTATCACCGGCGTCGGATTCCTGATCCATCTTTATTCGATCGGATACATGCACGGCGACCCGGGCTTCTGGAGGTTTTTCGCGTACCTGAACCTCTTCATTTTCATGATGCTCAACCTGGTCCTCGCGGATAATTTCCTCCTGATGTTTCTCGGGTGGGAAGGCGTGGGGCTCTGCTCCTATTTGCTGATCGGTTTCTGGCACGACCGGCCCTTCGAGACGGGAGGGTACCCCCCCGGGACCTCCACCACGAGCGACGCCGCGAGAAAGGCGTTCATCGTCAACCGGATCGGCGACTTCGGGTTCCTTCTGGCGATCTTATTGATCTTCAAATCGTTCGGGAGCATTTCCTTCGGCGAGGTCTTTCCGCGGGCGGCGGCCGTGACACCCGCCGGCGAATCGACCATATTCTGGATCACGCTCTTGTTGTTTGTCGGGGCGACCGGAAAGTCCGCCCAGATACCGCTCTATGTCTGGCTCCCCGATGCGATGGCGGGACCGACTCCGGTGAGCGCCCTGATTCATGCCGCCACGATGGTCACGGCGGGCGTCTACATGATCGCCCGCTGCTCGATTCTCTACGCTCTTTCCCCCGCGACGATGCACATCGTCGCTGCCGTCGGCCTCCTGACTGCGATCTTCGCGGCCACCATCGGGCTTGTGCAGAACGACATCAAGAAGGTCCTCGCCTACTCCACCATAAGCCAGCTCGGGTATATGTTCCTTGCGCTCGGCGTGGGGGCATTCAGTTCCGGCATTTTCCACCTGATGACTCATGCGTTCTTTAAGGCGCTTCTCTTCCTCGGGGCCGGTGCCGTGATACACGCCATGAAGGGAGAACAGGACATACAGAAGATGGGGGGGCTGAAAGAGGCGATGCCTGTCACCCGCCGTACATTCCTGATCGGGGCGCTGGCGATCGCGGGAATTCCGCCTCTCTCGGGCTTTTTCAGCAAGGACGCCATTCTTCTGCACGCCTTCTCGGGCGGCGGGGCGGTCTTCTGGCTGGTCGGATGGCTGACCGCCGGATTAACCGCCTTCTACATCTTCCGGCTCTTTAATCTGACCTTCGAAGGATCGTCGCGCTGGTCGCCCGGCAAGCACCCGCACGAAATGCCCGGAGTGATGACCGTTCCCCTCGGGGTCCTCGCGCTCCTTTCCGCCATCGGCGGAGTTGCCGGAATCCCCGCGAGCCTCGGCGGGGGAGAGTGGCTGGAACGATGGCTTGAGCCCGTCTTTGAGAAGGCGAATGCGCGGATCGCCTCCGCGGGTGAGGCCGGCCTTTCCACCGAATACCTCCTCATGGTCGCTTCGGTCGGAATTGCCGCCGGGGGAATTTATTGCGCGTATCTTTTCTACAGGAGAGGGACCGGACTTGCAGCGAGGGCGGCGGCCTTGTTCGGCCCCCTCTATACGCTCACGCTCCATAAGTATTACGTCGACGAGCTTTACGAGGGGGGTGTGGTGATCCCGGTCGAGCGGGCGTCACGCTCCATTCTCTCCAAAGGAGTCGATACCGGATTGATCGACGGGGTTGTGAACGGCGCCGGGCGCCTGGTCGCCGCATGCGCCAACGGAGCGCGCCGACTCCAGACGGGAGTCGCGCAAAGCTATGCCCTCGCCTTCGTGATGGGGATCATTCTGATCCTCGCACTCCTGGCCCTGCGATGAGACAGATCCTGGAATCCTGAATGGCGCTCACGACCGTCATACTTCTCCCGCTCATCGGAGGCCTGCTCCTGCTCTTCGTGCCGCGGCAACGCGAGGGGCTGATCAAAGCCCTGGGATTCGCGGTGAGTGCGGCCACCCTGGTCCTCGCCCTGGTCCTCTACGTCAAATTCGATACGGCGGCCTCCGGGATGCAATATGCGAGCCGGGTCCTCTGGATCCCCGGTCTGAACGTTTCATTCTCCATCGGGATCGACGGACTCTCGCTCATGCTCGTTCTCCTCACGGCGTTTCTCGTCCCTGTCGCGATGCTCTCCTCCTGGGAATCCATTTCAAGCCGCACCGGGCAGGCCCGGGTCAAAGAGTACACGTTCATGCTGCTTCTCCTCGAGACGGGAATGATCGGAGTCTTCTGCGCGCTCGATCTCTTCCTCTTTTATATATTCTGGGAAGCGATGCTCGTCCCGATGTATTTCCTCATCGGCATCTGGGGGGGAGAGAGAAAGGTTTACGCTGCGTTCAAATTCTTCCTCTACACGATGGCGGGAAGCATGCTGATGCTCGTCGCGATCGTGGTGCTCGGGGTTGAGGCGTCCCTGGCGCCGGGAGGGAAATTCACCACCGATCTCTCCGTCCTCTATACGGTCGGGCCCGGGATACCGTTCCACATCCAATCATGGATGTTCCTCGCGTTCGCGCTCAGTTTTGCGATCAAGATTCCGCTCTTCCCGTTCCATACCTGGCTTCCCGACGCCCACGTGGAGGCCCCCACGGCGGGGAGCGTATTGCTTGCTGGCGTGCTCCTCAAGATGGGGGCGTACGGTTTCCTGCGGTTTTGCCTTCCGCTCTTTCCACAGGCGGCGGTCGCGTTCACGCCTGTCGTCGCGACTCTCGCCGTCATCGGGATCGTCTATGGGGCGCTGCTCTCGGTGGTTCAGACGGACATGAAGAAACTCGTCGCCTACTCTTCGGTCAGCCATCTGGGTTTCGTCGCGCTGGGAATCTTTTCCTTCACGGAGGAGGGGGTCCAGGGGAGCATTCTCCAGATGGTGAACCACGGGCTCTCGACCGGAGCGCTCTTCCTCATCGTCGGGATGATCTACGAAAGGCGGCATACACGGACCATCTCCGAGTTCGGAGGCCTCGCGAAGGTGATGCCGCTCTTCGCCACCGCGTTCATGATCGTGATGCTTTCCTCGATCGGGCTTCCGGGCCTGAACGGGTTTGTGGGCGAGTTCCTCATCCTGCTCGGATCGTTCCGCTCCGCCTACCTTTCCCCCTGGTATACGATCGTCGCCGCCACAGGCGTCATCCTGGCGGCGGTCTATCTCCTCACCATGTACCAGCGGGTCATGTTCGGCGCCGTTACAAATCCGGCGAACCGCGGCCTCCGCGACCTCTCGAAACGCGAAATCGCGCTCCTCCTTCCGGTCCTCGCGTTGATCGTCTGGATCGGAGTCTATCCCGCCCCGTTTCTGGCAAAGACTGCCGCCTCTTCGAGGCAGATCATCTCGACGGTGCAACCGCACGACCGCAGCACGGTGGCCGCCGGCCGGCCGGGCGAGTCGGTGCCGGCGCCCAAATGAAACTCAGGCTCCGCAGGAGCTCACTCCCGGCGGTAGCTGCCCTGCTCTTTGGCGCCCCCGCACCTGCCTGCGCGGAAAACGGAGCGGCGTCCGTCTCTCCCTTCATGCTCATTCCGTTTCTGCTCCTTCTCCTCTTGATCGCGGTCATGCCCTTTCTGCGCCGGATCTGGTGGGAAAAGAGATATCCTTTGGTATCGGCAGGCCTGGGATGCGTCACCATTCTCTACTATCTGGTCGTCCTTCGAAACCCGGATCGCATGGCCGCGACCGGCATGGACTACTTCAGTTTCATCGTGCTGATCGGCTCGCTCTTCGTGGCGGCGGGAGGGATCCATCTCCGGATCCGGGGGGATTCGACACCCCTTTCGAACACCCTCTTGCTCTCCGCCGGCGCGCTGGCATCGAGCGTTCTGGGGACGACAGGCGCTTCGATGATCCTGATCAGGCCCTTCATTCGATCGAACAGGCGCCGCCTCCGGGGGTATCACATCGTGTTCTTCATCTTTCTCGTCGCCAACATCGGCGGAGCGCTTTCGCCGATCGGTGATCCGCCCCTCTTCCTCGGATACTTGAGCGGCGTTCCATTTTTCTGGGTGCTGGAAAACACCTGGCCGATCTGGGCGGTCGCTGTCGCGCTTCTTGCGCTCGTGTTTTACGCCGTGGATACGGTCAACTTCCGGAGGATCGGGCCTGCGGCGGAAAGGGATGGACGCCATGAGGAGGCCGGGACCGCGGGGACGCACAATTTCCTGTTCGTCTGCGTGATTGTCCTGTCGGTATTCGTCGAGCACCCGAGGCTCCTGCGGGAGGGGCTGATGATCACGGCTGCGGCGGCTTCGTACGTTACGACGAAGAAGGAAGTACACAGGGCGAACGAGTTCAATTTCAGGCCGATGAAGGAGGTGGCGATTCTCTTCTTCGGAATCTTCGCGACCATGGTGCCGGCTCTTGACTGGCTCGAAATGAACGCGGCTCACGTCGGGATCGCGAGCCCCGGCCAGTTCTACTGGGGGTCCGGAATCCTTTCGGGCGTGCTCGACAACGCGCCGGCGTACCGGAGTTTCCTGAGTGCTGCGATCGGCCTTTTCGTCGACCAGAATATGGTTGCGCAAGTGCAGCTCCTGGTGGCGAGGCACGGGGGGGACGCGGCGGCCCTTGGGGGAGCGACCGCGGATCAGGCGCGAATGACCTTTGGGGTGCTCGAGCGTTACCACGCCGATCTTGTGGCGGCGGGGACCGTTTCACCGGAGTTGATCAAGGTCTCGTTTCTGATCGCAAACCAGGCCCTTTATCTCAAGGCCATCTCGATCGGGTCGGTCTTTTTCGGGGCGGTGACCTATATCGGCAACGGGCCCAACTTCATGGTGAAGTCGATCTCCGAACAGATGGGGGCAGAATGTCCCGCCTTCTCCACCTACATCCTCCGGTATTCGCTGCCGGTGCTGCTCCCGGTCTTTGCGCTGGTTTGGTTTTTGTTCTTTATACGCTAGAAAAGCCCGCAAGCTAAAGCTTGCGGCTACCGAACCTGAAGGTTTCTCGTTCCCACGCTCTCAGACTGTGTGAAAACCCCTCCGGATGTTCCTCCGTCGAAGGGGCTCCGAGCGTGAGATCATGCGAGAAAAAAATCTATCTGTGCCCCTCGCAAAAGCTCGTTAGTGTATTATATTTGTAGT